>NZ_JBIAQV010000005.1:220183-358444 GCF_042889305.1 Streptomyces sp. NPDC002619
CGCAGACAGTCGGGCTCCGCCGTGAGCAGCGGGCCGCCCGCCGCACGGGCTCCGCTGAAGCCGGTCCGCCGCCCGTCCCACGCGGTCGGTCGGCCCTCGTATGCGGTCGGTCGGCCCCCGTGCGCAGTCGGTCTTCCGCGCCGCCAACACCCGAGCCCGGCCCCTCAAGAAAAGATCTTGAGCGGGACGGGCCTTCGGCGTTGCGTGCGGTGGACAAGTGGGGCCTCATCCGAACACACTCCGCATAAACCGTGAACACGCGTAGCACAAGGGCGGGGCCCCGGATTGGAATCCGGGGCCCCGCCCTATGAACGCTGCCGATGCCAACGGCGTACTACTGGCCGTCAGGCCGTCAGTTGTCGTCCTCGTCGATCAGGAACCCGCGCATCGGCGAGGGGGCCTGGCCCATCGGGCCAGGACCCTGCGGACGCACCGGCGCCATCGGCTGGGTCATCGCCGGGGACATCTGCTGCTGACCGCCGTAGGACGGAGGCGCAGGGGCGGGGCCGCCACCCATCCCCTGGTTGCCGTAGGACGGGGCGCTCGCGCCGGCCGGGGCCATGGAAGGCGCCGGGGACGGCGGGAGGGACGGCGCCGACGGGGTGCGCGGCGGGGCGAGGGAGTCGTCCGCCTGGGTCTCCAGCTGACGCAGCTGCGACTCCAGGTACGACTTCAGGCGCGTGCGGTACTCGCGCTCGAAGCCGCGCAGGTCCTCGACCTTGCGCTCCAGCGTGGCACGCGCGGACTCCAGGGAGCCCATGGCCACGCGGTGCTTCTCCTGCGCGTCCCGCTCGAGCGCGTCGGCCTTGGCGCGGGCGTCGCGCTCCAGACCCTCGGCGCGGCTGCGGGCCTCGCCGACGATCTTGTTGGCCTCGGAGCGGGCCTCGGCGATCGCCTGGTCGGCGGTCTGCTGGGCCAGCGAGAGGACTCGGGCGGCGCTGTCGCCACCGGGGCCCTGACCGGGGCCGCCCATCGGACCGCCCATGGGGCCGCCCATCGGACCGCCCATGTGCTGCTGCATGGGGGGCTGGCCACCCATGGGGCCCTGGCCCATCGGACCCTGACCCATCGGGCCGGGACCCTGCGGACCCGGACCCTGACCGCCTGGACCGGCGGGCAGCTGCGGGGCACCGCTCGGCAGCTGGGGCGGGCCACCCATGGGGCCACCCATCTGCTGCTGCGGCGGGCCCGATATGCCGGCGGGCACCGGACCGCCCGGGCCTCGCATCCCCTGCTGAGGCATGCCACCCTGCTGCGGCATGCCACCCTGCTGCGGCATGCCACCCTGCTGCGGCATACCGCCCTGCTGAGGCATACCGCCCTGCTGGTCCTGCGGCTCCGGAGGCTTGCGCATGTTCTGCTGGTTCTGCGCAGCCGCACGGGTCGCCGCGGCCAGCTTGGCGCGCAGGTCCTCGTTCTCCCGGAGCAGGCGGGTCAGTTCGGCTTCGACCTCGTCGAGGAAGGCATCGACCTCGTCCTCGTCATAGCCTTCTCGAAGGCGGACGGTCGTGAACTGCTTGTTCCGCACGTCCTCGGGGGTCAACGGCATCTCTTCACCTCAACGTAGTCGTCGGCATCGGCAAGACGGTAGTTCACATCGCTCACAGCCGGCTCACGATCGAGATCAGGATGTAGACGATGATCATCAGTACGAAGAAGGACAGGTCGAGCGCCACGCCCCCGAGACGCAGCGGCGGAATGACCCGCCGCAGAAGCTTGAGCGGTGGATCGGTGACAGTGTAGGTGGCCTCCAGAACGACCACCATCGCCTTGCCGGGTTGCCATGAGCGGGCGAACTGGAAGACGTAGTCCATGACCAACCGGAAGATCAGCACGATGAGGAAGCACATCAGCGCGATGTAGATGACATCCAAAACCACGCTCATGACCCTTGCTTCCCTCTCCCCTGTGTACCGTGCTGCTCGTACTGCTAGTTTCCGGTCTTGCGTCTCAGCTCTGGTTGAAGAACCCGCCCTCTGCGATGCGGGCCTTGTCCTCCGCCGTGACATCGACGTTAGCAGGCGACAACAGGAACACCTTCTGCGTCACCCGCTCAATGCTGCCATGAAGACCAAACACCAAACCGGCCGCAAAGTCGACAAGTCGCTTCGCGTCTGTGTCGTCCATCTCAGTCAGATTCATGATCACCGGGGTGCCCTCACGGAAGTGTTCCCCGATGGTACGGGCCTCGTTGTAGGTCCGGGGGTGGAGTGTGGTGATCCGGTACGGCTCTCGTTCCGACACGACCTTGGGCATGATCACCGGTGCGTTCTTCTCCAGGGACTGACGTTCTTGTGTGATGGACGCCACGGGCGCAATGCGCGCCGGACGCCCGGATTCCGCGGGTAGCGAAGCCGCATGCGAAACCGGGGCGCGTGGCGCCGGAGGCTGCACCACTCGCACCGATTCGTCCCTTTGGGACTGGTGTGCACTGTGCGACTGATGTGACGGCTCGTGCCGTCGGTGGTCCCGCTCGGGCTCCGGGTCCAGTTCGGGCTCGAAGTCGTCGTCGGGGTCGAATCCCCGGCCGTCGTACCCATCGTCCTCCACGAGGCCGAGGTAGACCGCCATCTTGCGCATCGCGCCGGCCATGCTCTGAGTCCTCCGCTCTGTGGTGGATCGGGTGACGACTGCCAAGTGCCCGCGATCCACGAGGTCGTTGTGCCCGCCTTTCGGCGACATTGACCATATTTTCTGCTGTGGTCCGACTTCTTGGCGACGTTACCCGAGCCTGGGGCGGACTCCGAGTACCGCGGTGCCGACGCGCACATGTGTCGCTCCGGCCGCCACGGCCTGTTCGAGGTCCGCGCTCATCCCTGCTGAGACCATGTTCGCAGCCGGATGGGCTCGGCGCAGGGCAGTCGACAAATCCATCAACCGCTCGAACGCCGCCTGTTGGCGCCCCGCGTACTCCCCCGCGAGCGGGGCGACTGTCATCAGTCCGTCGATCCGTAGCCCCGGAGCGCCGGCGACGAGGTCGGCCAACTCTTCGATTCCGCCGGGCGCCACGCCACCGCGTTCGCCTCTCCCGCTCTCGCCCGCGTCGAGCGCGACCTGGATGAGGCAGCCCACGTCCCGCCCGGCGCGCACCGCCTCCTTCGACAGTGCCGTCACGAGTCGCGAACGGTCCACGGACTGCACGAAATCCGCGTAATTGACCACGGATCGCACCTTGTTGGTCTGCAACTGACCCACAAAGTGCCAACTGAGGGGCAGATCCGAGCATTCGGCGGCCTTGGGGGCCGCGTCCTGGTCGCGGTTCTCGGCGACGTGTCGCACACCGAGTTCCGACAGGATCCGCACATCGCTCGCCGGGTAGGTCTTGGTGACCACGATCAGGGTCACCTCCTCCCGCTTGCGCCCGGCGGCCGTACACGCGGCGGCGATGCGCTCCTCCACCTTTGCCAGGTTTACGGCGAGTTCGCCCTTACGGTCCGTCATGCCCCATCAGTCCAGCCACACATAGCCAGCGAGCCGCCCGGTGGTGCGGTCCCGGCGGTACGAGAAGTGGTCGCGCGACTCCAACGTGCACACCGGCGACTGCTCCCGGTCGCGCACCCCGAGCCGTTCGAGCTGCGCGTGCACTCCGGCGCTCACGTCGACCGCCGGCGTGCCCCAGCTCGTCTCGGAGTGCGCCGCCGGCTCGACGGTGCTGACGTCGGCGCGCATCGCCTCCGGCACCTCGTAGCACCGGCCGCAGACCGCGGGCCCGGTGCGGGCGACGATCCGGGCCGGGTCCGCGCCCAGTTCCATCATCGCTCGCACGGCGGCGGGGACGACTCCGGCGACCATGCCGGGTCTGCCCGCGTGGGCCGCGGCGGCGACTCCCGCCACGGGGTCGGCGAGCAGGACGGGGGTGCAGTCGGCGGTGAGCACGGCTAGGGCGAGACCCCGCCGCACCGTGACGATCGCGTCGACCTCCGGCACCGGGCGCTCGCCCCAGGGTCCGTCCACCACCGCCACGTCGGCGCCGTGCACCTGGTTCATCCAGACCACGTGCGCCGGGTCGAGATCCAGCAACTTGGCGGCCAGCTCCCGGTTGGCCCGTACGGCGCCGGGGTCGTCGCCGACCGCGCCGCCGAGATTGAGCTCCTCGTACGGAACGGCGCTCACCCCGCCCCACCTGTCGGTGAAGGCGAAGTGCGCGCCGTTCAGTGTGTCGCGCTGTGTTATCACGTCAGGAGGATCACTTAAGGAAGTCCGGTACGTCCAGTTCCTCGGCCGCGCTGTCCGCGTAGGTGCGCGGCGACGGCGCGACCGGCGGAGCGACCGGGGCCTCGTTCACCGGCGAGGGAACGGGCTCCAGCTCCTCCTTCGGGGTCACGCTGCCGAGCGAACCGAAGGACGGGCGGCTCTCCGGGTGCCGTGCCGGAGCGGGCTCCTCACGGCGGCCCGAGGACGAGGCCGAGCCGATGGCGTTCTCCCGCCGGGCCGGCGGCTGGCCCCCGTCGAAGCCGGCCGCGATCACGGTGACCCGGACCTCGTCGCCGAGGGCGTCGTCGATGACCGCGCCGAAGATGATGTTGGCCTCGGGGTGGGCGGCCTCGCTGACCAGCTGCGCGGCCTCGTTGATCTCGAACAGGCCGAGGTCCGAGCCGCCGGAGATGGACAGCAGCACGCCCCGGGCGCCGTCGATGGACGCCTCCAGGAGCGGCGAGGAGATCGCCATCTCGGCCGCGGCCACCGCACGGTCGTCGCCGCGGGCCGAGCCGATGCCCATGAGCGCCGAACCGGCCTCGGACATGACGGACTTCACGTCGGCGAAGTCGAGGTTGATCAGACCGGGCGTGGTGATGAGGTCGGTGATGCCCTGGACACCGGAGAGCAGGACCTGGTCGGCCGACTTGAACGCGTCGAGCACCGAGACCTGGCGGTCCGAGATGGAAAGCAGCCGGTCGTTCGGGATGACGATCAGGGTGTCGACCTCTTCGCGGAGTTCGGCGATGCCGTCCTCGGCCTGGTTGGCGCGGCGCCGTCCCTCGAAGGTGAACGGGCGCGTGACCACGCCGATGGTGAGGGCGCCCAGGGAGCGGGCGATGTTGGCCACGACGGGCGCGCCGCCGGTGCCGGTGCCGCCGCCTTCACCGGCCGTCACGAAGACCATGTCGGCCCCCTTGAGGACCTCTTCGATCTCCTCGCGGTGGTCCTCGGCGGCCTTGCGGCCGACAGCCGGGTTGGCGCCGGCGCCGAGTCCGCGGGTGAGTTCGCGGCCGACGTCGAGCTTGACGTCGGCGTCGCTCATCAACAGCGCCTGCGCGTCGGTGTTGATGGCGATGAACTCGACGCCCTTGAGACCGACCTCGATCATCCGGTTGATGGCATTGACACCACCGCCGCCGACACCGATGACTTTGATGACTGCGAGGTAGTTCTGCGGTGCTGCCACGTCGAAGGCCTCTCGCCTCGAGTTACGTGTCGCCGGGCCGCCGAAGCTCTGCGCTCCGCGATCCGCCGACGGATGCCGATTGGGACGGTCCGAACGCCGACCCGAACCCTAACGCTGAAGTTTAGGGTTACCAGTGTGTCTGTTCCTTGAAGTCTCTGAACAGGACACTAAGTCGACAAGTGGCGCACGTTCAACGAACACGCCGAACCTCCCGTTTTTCTTTTCACCCTATGTGATCAGGCGTAGCAGTGCCCAACCAGGGTGCTGGCCTGCGCTGATGTACGTCAACTCCTCGATGACACAGGGGCAGTGGGAACGCTGACGTCGAAGTGCCGCGCATCGGGAGCCGCTTTCATGAGCGCGGTGAGTGTACGGGCCTTCGCCCGGCCGCTCTCGGCGCTCCCCCACGCGACCGTACGCCCGTCCTTCAACTCCAGCGAGATGCCGTCGTACGAAAGGACCTTGACGACCCGGGTGTCGCGGGCGACGGCGGACGGAATGGCACCGGCGACGTGCACCGCCTCCCGCACCAGCCGGTCGGTTCCGAATCGGCGCAGGCTCGCGGTGGCCGAATCCGAGCCGGAGGCAGTCAATTCCAGTACAGGAACACCTTTCGGCGCCCGCGAAACCGTGGCGAACCGGACACCCTCGTCGTCCACTTCGAGGAACTTGCCGTCCTTGCCGACAACCAGAACCGGGGTGCGCTCGGTCACTTTCAGCCCGATTCCACTGGGCCATGAGCGGACGACGTCGACCGTGTCAATTCGCGGCAGTTTCCGGCGCAGTCGGGCCTCGATCGCGTCGGTGTCGACGGAAATCAGCGGCGCCCCGACCGGGACCTCGGCGGCCTCGCGCACCTCCGCGGGCGTCAGGATGAGGGCCCCGGAGACCGATACGCGGTCCACGCGCAGCCACTGGGAGCCGTACAACAGCCAGACGGATCCGGCTCCGAGGAGGACGACGGCGACGGCCAGGATGACGATCGTACGAAGGCGGGGGCTCCTCAACCGCCGGGCGGGCGGCGGGCCGGACGACTCCTGCTGGCGTTCACCGCGCTCGGCGGTGGTCGGTCCGGCCACGCTGACTGCCCTTTCGTCATACGGTCCTAGCGGTTCGAGGCGATCGCCTCGTACACCATGCCGACGAGCAGGTCGTCGGCGTCCCGGCGGCCGAACTCACCGGCGGCGCGGGACATCTCGTACAGCCGGTGGGGGTCGGCGAGTACGGGCAGCACGTTCTGCTGCACCCACTCGGGCGTGAGTTCCGCGTCGTCGACGAGGAGACCGCCGCCGGCCTTGACCACCGGCTGGGCGTTGAGCCGCTGTTCGCCGTTGCCGATGGGCAGCGGGACGTAGGCGGCCGGGAGTCCGACGGCGGAGAGTTCGGCGACGGTCATCGCACCCGCGCGGCAGAGCATCATGTCGGCCGCGGCGTACGCGAGGTCCATCCGGTCCAGGTAACTTACCGGGATGTACGGGGGCATTCCCGGCATCTGGTGAACCTGCGGCAGTTCGTTCTTCGGCCCGACCGCGTGCAGGATCTGGATGCCGGCCTGCTGGAGCCACGGAGCGACCTGCTGGACCACCTCGTTGAGGCGGCGGGCGCCCTGCGAGCCACCGGAGACCAGCAGCGTGGGCAGGTTGGGGTCGAGACCGAAGCGGGCGCGAGCCTCCGGGCGCGCGGCGGCGCGGTCCAGGGTGGCGATGGAGCGGCGCAGCGGGATGCCGATGTAGCGGGCGCCGCGCAGCTTGCTGTCGGGCGTGGAGACCGCGACCTGCGCCGCGTAGCGCGAGCCGATCTTGTTGGCGAGGCCGGGGCGGGCGTTGGCCTCATGGATGACGATCGGCACGCCGAGGCGCTTGGCGGCCAGATAGCCGGGCAGGGCGACATAACCGCCGAAGCCGACCACGGCGTCCGCCTTGGTGCGCTCCAGGATCTGCTCGACGGCCTTGATGGTGCCGCGCAGCCGGCCCGGGACGGTGATCAGCTCGGGGGTGGGCTTGCGCGGCAGCGGTACGGCCGGGATCAGCGCGAGCTCGTAGCCGCGCTCGGGGACGAGCTTGGTCTCCAGGCCGCGTTCCGTGCCCAGGGCCGTGATCCCCACGGTCGGGTCCTGCCTGCGCAGGGCGTCCGCGAGGGCGAGCGCGGGCTCGATGTGGCCCGCGGTACCCCCGCCGGCGAGTACGACATGCACCGAAATTCACCGCTCTCCGGACGTACGCGCCGCCGAGGCACGCCGTCTCATCGTGTTCCATCTCCGGGGTTCCCGGTCAACCACAGCACCCCCGGCTCCCCGCTTTCTACCAAAGCGGGGTTGCCGCATCGCAAGCGCCGCCCGCGCAGCGGGCTCGTCGCGTGCGAAGGCGATCAGCAGCCCGATGGCGAACATGGTCGGCAGCAGGGCGGAGCCCCCGTAGGAGAACAGCGGGAGCGGGACGCCGGCGATCGGCAGCAGACCGAGCACCGCACCGATATTGATCACCGCCTGGGCGGTGATCCAGGTGGTCACGCCTCCCGCGGCATACCTCACGAAGGGGTCCTCCGTGCGTCCGGCCACGCGGATACCCGCATAGCCTAGAGCCGCGAAGAGGGCGAGTACCGACAGTGTCCCCGCGAGGCCCAGTTCCTCACCGGTGACGGCGAAGATGAAGTCGGTGTGGGCTTCGGGCAGTTGGCCCCATTTCTCCACACTCGCACCGAGTCCGGAACCGAAGAGTCCGCCGGACGCGAGAGCGTAGATGCCGTGCACGGCCTGCCAGCAGCTGTCACCGGGGCCGGGGTCGGTGGCGCCGATGCACTGCAGGCGGGCCATCCGGTTCGGGCTGGTCTTGATGAGGATCACACCGAGCGTGGCCGCGATCGCCAGCACCCCGGCGAACAGCCGGGTCGGCGCCCCCGCCAGCCACAGCAGGCCGAACAGGATCGCCGTCAGGATGATCGCCGTACCCATGTCGCCGCCCAGCATGATCAGTCCGAGCAGCAGGAAGGCGACCGGGACGAGCGGCACCAGCATGTGCTTCCACTGGGTCAGCAGCTTCTTGTCATGCTTGCGCGCGATCAGGTCGGCGCCCCACAGCACGAGCGCGAGCTTGCCGAACTCGCTGGGCTGGATCTGGAAGGAGCCGCCGAGCGAGATCCAGTTCTGGTTGCCGTTGACCGACATCCCTATCCCCGGGATCTGCACCAGGACCATCAGGAAGACGGCACCGGCGAGGATCGGGTAGGCCAGGGCCCGGTGCAGCTTCACGGGCATACGGGAGGCGGCGAAGAGCAACCCGCCTCCGATGACCGCGGCCAGGAACTGCTTGCGGAAGAAGTACGACCCGGGCAGCGACAGCTGGAGCGCGGTGATCTGCGAGGCCGAGTAGACCATCACAAGACCGAGCACGGTGATCATCAGACCACCGCCGAGGATCAGGTAGTACGCCGTCAGCGGCCGGTCCCAGGCCTTGTGCGCGCGGACGTACAGCCGATGTACGGGGCTGTCACGCGAGGCGCGGGGGGTGGCGCGCCGCCTGACAGCCCGCTGAACCGGAGGACGACCCGTACGACTACCGGACATTTCCGGCCCCTCCCGCCCTGAGCCACATCCGAGTCACGCGTTCCTCCGAAGGTCCCGAAGGCACCTTATGTCGCCGAGACCCGCCGTCAGGCGCCCGTGTCGAGTTCGCGGACCGCCTCCGCGAACGCGTCACCGCGCTTGTTGTAGTTGGTGAACATGTCCATGGAGGCGCAGGCCGGGGCCAGCAGCACCGTGTCGCCGGCGACGGCGAGGCGCTGGGCTTCCTGGACCGCCTGGAGCATCGCCCCAGTGTCGGTCCGGTCGAGGTCGACGACGGGTACTTCCGGCGCGTGTCGCGCGAGCGCTTCGCGGATCAGCGCACGGTCCGCGCCGATGAGGACCGCGCCCCGCAGCCGCTTCGCCGACTTGGCGACGAGCTCGTCGAAGGTCGCGCCCTTGGCCAGTCCGCCGGCGATCCACACGATCGACTCGTACGCCGCCAACGAGGCTTCCGCCGCGTGGGTGTTGGTGGCCTTGGAGTCGTCGATGTACGCGACGCCGTCCACGTCGGCCACGTGCGCGATGCGATGGGCGTCCGGGGTGAAGGCCCTGAGGCCGTCCCGCACGGCGGCGGCGGGCACCCCGAAGGCGCGCGCGAGGGCCGCCGCGGCAAGGGCGTTGGCGATGTTGTGCGGGGCGGGCGGGTTGACGTCGGAGACCTCGGCGAGCTCCTGGGCGTTCTTCTGCCGGTTCTCGACGAAGGCGCGGTCGACCAGGATTCCGTCCACGACGCCGAGTTGGGAGGGTCCGGGCGTGCCCAGCGTGAACCCGATGGCGCGGCAGCCCTCTTCGACGTCCGCCTCGCGCACCAGGTCCTCGGTGAGCTTGTCGGCGACGTTGTAGACGCAGGCGACCCGATTTCCTTCGTAGATACGGCCCTTGTCGGCGGCGTAGGCCTCCATGGAGCCGTGCCAGTCGAGGTGGTCGGGGGCGAGGTTGAGGATGGCGGCGGAGTGAGCGCGCAGGGAGGGCGCCCAGTGGAGCTGGTAGCTCGACAGCTCCACGGCGAGGACGTCGTACTGCTCTTCGCCCAGAACCGCGTCGAGGAGCGAGACGCCGATGTTGCCGACGGCCGCCGTGCGCAGGCCCGCCGCCTTGAGGATGGAGGCGAGCATCTGGACGGTGGTGGTCTTGCCGTTGGTGCCCGTCACGGCCAGCCAGGGCGCGGCGTCGGGGCCGCGCAGCCGCCAGGCCAGTTCGACGTCGCCCCAGACCGGGACGCCCGCCCGCTCGGCCGCGGCGAACAGCGGCTTGTCGGGCTTCCAGCCGGGCGCGGTGACGATCAGCTCGGTGCCGTCGGGCAGGGAGTCCCCGTCGCCGAGGCGCACGGTGATGCCGAGTGCCTCCAGTTCCGCGGCCTGCTCACGCGCGCGTGCATCGTCGCCGTCGTTGACGACCGTGACATGAGCGCCGAGGCCGTGCAGGACCTTGGCCGCCGGGACACCGGAGACTCCGAGCCCGGCGACGGTGACGTGCTTCCCCTGCCAGTCGGTCACTTGTCTGCTGCCCATCCCGCGTAGAAGAGCCCCAGTCCGACGATCACACAGATGCCCTGAATGATCCAGAATCTGACCACGACAAGAACTTCGGACCAGCCCTTGAGTTCGAAGTGGTGCTGGAGTGGCGCCATCCGGAAGACGCGCCTGCCGGTGAGCCGGAAGGAGCCGACCTGGATGACGACCGACATGGTGATAAGGACGAACAGGCCGCCCAGGATGGCCAGCAGCAGCTCCGTGCGGGAGCAGATCGCGAGTCCGGCGAGGACACCGCCGAGCGCCAGCGAACCGGTGTCGCCCATGAAGATCTTCGCCGGCGAGGTGTTCCACCACAGGAAGCCGAGGCAGGCGCCCATCAGCGCGGACGAGACGACGGCGAGGTCGAGTGGATCTCGTACTTCGTAACAGGCGCCCGGGTTGGTCAGGGTCGTCGCGTTGGCGCAGGACTCCTGGAACTGCCAGACGCCGATGAACGTGTACGCGCCGAAGACGAGCACGGAGGCGCCGGTGGCGAGGCCGTCCAGACCGTCGGTCAGGTTCACGCCGTTCGACATCGCGAGGATCATGAACAGCGCCCAGACGACGAACAGCACCGGGCCGATCGTCCAGCCGAAGTCCGTGATGAACGACAGCTTGGTGGAGGCCGGGGTGTTGCCGCGGGAGTCCGCGAACTGCAGCGAGAGCACCGCGAAGGCGATACCGCCGAGCAGCTGGCCGGCCATCTTCGCCTTGGCCCGCAGACCCAGCGAACGCCGCTTGACGATCTTGATGTAGTCGTCCAGGAAGCCGACCAGACCCATGCCCGTCATCAGGCCGAGCACCAGCACCCCGGAGAAGGTCGGCGCGTATCCGGTGATCACCTTGGACAGGAAGTACGCCGCGATCGTCGCGAAGATGAAGGCGATGCCGCCCATGGTCGGCGTACCGCGCTTGCTGGCGTGCTCGCGCGGGCCGTCGTCGCGGATGTACTGGCCGTAGCCCTTGCGCGCGAGGAGCTTGATCAGCAGCGGGGTGCCGATCAGGGTCAGGAAGAGACCAATGACTCCCGCGAACAGGATCTGCTTCATCATCGGGCGGCGACCTCACCCTCGGCACCGGTCGCGAGCAGCGCCAGCGCGACGCTCTCGAGGCCGACCGAACGGGACGCCTTCACGAGAACGACGTCTCCCGGGCGCAACTCGCTGCGCAACAGGTCGACCGCCGCCTGTGCGTCGGACACGTGCACCGACTCCTCACCCCACGAACCCTCGTTATATGCGCCCAGTTGCAGCCAGGACGCTTCCCTGCCCCCGACCGCGACGAGCTTGCTGACGTTGAGCCGGACAGCGAGCCGTCCGACCGCGTCGTGCTCGGCGAGCGCCTCGTCCCCGAGCTCGGCCATCTTGCCGAGCACCGCCCAGGTCCGCCGTCCCTTGCCCATGGCCGCGAGCGCGCGCAGGGCGGCTCGCATGGACTCGGGATTGGCGTTGTAGGCGTCGTTGACGATGGTCACGCCGTCCGGGCGCTCGGTGACCTCCATCCGCCAGCGGGAGAGGGAGCCCGCCTCGGAGAGCGCGGTGGCGATCTCGTTCGGGGACATGCCCAGCTCATGGGCGACGGCGGCGGCGGCGAGCGCGTTCGACACGTGGTGCTCACCGTACAGGCGCATGGTCACATCGCTTGCACCGGAGGGTGTGTGAAGCCTGAAGGAGGGCTGTCCGCTGTCCGTGAGTCGCACGTTCTCGGCGCGTACGTCCGCTTCGGCCGACTCTCCGAAAAGGAGCACCTTCGCCTTGGTACGGGAGGCCATGGCCCGGACCAATGGGTCGTCGGCGTTGAGGACGGCGACTCCGCCGGCGTCGGACGGGGGCAGCGCCTCGACCAGTTCGCCCTTCGCCTGCGCGATCTGCTCGCGGCCGCCGAACTCGCCGATGTGGGCGGTGCCGACGTTCAGGACGAGGCCGATCCTCGGGGGCGTCAGATCGGTGAGGTAGCGGATGTGGCCGAGGCCGCGGGCGCCCATCTCCAGCACGAGGAACTTCGTCTCCTCGGTGGCGGACAGGGCGGTCAGCGGCAGCCCGATCTCGTTGTTGAGCGAGCCGGGCGTGAACACGGTCGGCGCCTTGCGCTGGAGCACCTGGGCCACGAGGTCCTTGGTGCTGGTCTTGCCCGCGGAGCCGGTGAGGGCCACGAGGGTCGCGCCGAGGCGTCGTACGACATGCCGGGCGAGGGCGCCCAGGGCCGTCTGGACGTCGTCCACGACGATCGCGGGCACGCCGACGGGGCGCGACGCCAGTACGGCGACCGCGCCCGCTTCGACGACCTGCTGTGCGAAGTCGTGGCCGTCCACGCGCTCGCCGACGAAGGCGGCGAAGAGGCTGCCGGGCTCCACCTCGCGGGAGTCCCGGACGACCGGTCCGGTGACCTGGACGGACGGATCCGGTATGTCGTGCGTCTGCCCGCCGACGACTGCTGCGATCTCGGCGAGAGAGAGGGCGATCACAAGTTCATCCCTGGGTCTTCTGGATAGCTTCGCGGAGCACTTGGCGGTCGTCGAAGGGACGGACCACTCCGGCGATGTCCTGGCCCTGCTCGTGGCCCTTGCCCGCGACCAGCACGGTGTCCCCGGGCTGCGCGCGGGCGACGGCGGCGGCGATCGCGGCGGCCCGGTCCTCGAAGAGGAGCACCTCGCCGCGTTCGTGTACGGGTACGGACGCCGCGCCCTCGAGCATGGTGGCAAGGATCGCGAGAGGGTCCTCGGAGCGGGGGTTGTCAGAGGTCAGTACGGCCGTGTCGGAGAGCCGGGCCGCGGCGGCGCCCATGGGGGCGCGTTTGGTCCGGTCGCGGTCGCCGCCGCAGCCCAGGACGACGTGCAACTGCCCCTTGGTGACCTTGCGGAGGGCCTTGAGGACCGATTCCACGGCGTCGGTCTTGTGTGCGTAGTCGACGACCGCGAGGTACGGCTGCCCGGCGTCCACGCGCTCCAGCCGCCCCGGCACGCCCGGCACGGCGGCGACGCCGTCGGCGGCGGACTGCGGGTCGAGGCCGGCGGCGGCGAGGGCGACGATCGCGGCGAGGGTGTTGGCCACGTTGAAGGGGCCCGGCAGCGGGGACTTGGCGGCGATGCGCTCGCCGCCGGGGCCGAGAACCGTGAACGTCGAGTCCATGGGGCCGATGTGCACGTCCTCGGCGCGCCAGTCGGCGTCGGGGTGGCCCTCGGCGGAGAAGGTCACGACCGGGACGGTGGCCTCCTCGGCGAGCCTGCGGCCGTACGCGTCGTCGAGGTTGATCACACCGTGTTTGCTGCGTTGTGGCGTGAACAGCTGCGCCTTGGCCCGGTAGTAGTCCTCCATGTCGGAGTGGAACTCCATGTGTTCCGGGCTGAGGTTGGTGAAGACGGCGATGTCGAAGACGCAGCCGTCGACCCGGCCGAGGACCAGGGCGTGGCTGGAGACCTCCATGGCGACCGCGTCGACGCCGCGTTCGCGCATGACGGCGAACAGGGCCTGCAGATCGGTGGCTTCGGGGGTGGTGCGTTCGGACTTGATGCGCTCGTCGCCGATGCGCATCTCGACCGTGCCGACCAGACCGGTGGACTTGACCGTCCTGAGGCCGCCCTCCACGAGGTAGGCGGTGGTGGTCTTGCCGGAGGTGCCCGTGATGCCGATCTGGAGCAGGTCGTCGCCCGGGCGGCCGTAGATGGTGGCCGCTAGTTCTCCCATCTGCGCGCGGGGGTCGTCGGCCACCAGGACCGGCAGGCCGCCAGCGGCGGCGCGTTCGGCGCCCGTCGGGTCGGTCAGCACGGCGACCGCGCCGAGGCCGGCGGCCTGTGTGACGAAGTCGGCGCCGTGCAGGCGGGCGCCCGGGAGGGCGGCATACAGGTCGCCGGGGCGGACGGCGCGCGAGTCATGGGTGATGCCCGTGACCTCGACAGGGCCGTCCGTGGTGTCCGGCGCGGCGGCACCCAGCTGATCGGCGAGCTCCGCGAGGGGTGTGGCGGAGATCCGAACCGGTCGTGGCGGCCCCGGGTAGGTCACGGAAGCGCCCTTCTGGGTGGTTTGGGACTGATCAGCGTGTGGCACGGCGGTGAGCGTACCGGGCGCGGCCGCTCCGGAGCGAAGCGAGGGCGTGGACGGGGCGTGGTTCCCGGGGTCGGGAGTGATCGTTGTCACGGGCTCGTTCCTGGTGGTCTTCCCGGTCTTTCCCGGAGGTGCTGATCAGGGCTTGTAGGAGACGGGCAGGTTCGCGGGCGGGGCGCCGGTGGGCGGGATCTGGAGGGTCTTGAGGGCGAACTCCATCACCTGCTTGTAGATGGGGCCACAGATCTGGCCGCCGAAGTAGCTGCCCGAGGTGGCGTTCTGAATGGCGCAGTAGACGGTGATCCGGGGCTTGTCCGCGGGTGCGAATCCGGCGAACGACGAGGTGTAGCCGCGGTACTTGCCGGTGGCCGGATCCACACGGTTGGCCGTGCCCGTCTTGCCCGCGACCCGGTAGCCGGGGATGCGCGCCTTGGCGCCGGTGCCCTCCTGGTCGTCGACGACGGACTCCAGCATCTGCGCCAGGGTCTTCGCCGTCTTCGCGCTGACCACCCGGGTCTTCTTGGGCTGCGGGGCGGGGGCGAAGCGCCCGTCCGCGCCCTTCTCGCCGCGGATCAGGGTCGGCTCGACGCGGACGCCGCCGTTGGCGATCGTCGAGTACACGGAAGCCGCCTGCATGGCATTGAGCGACATGCCCTGGCCGAAGGGGATCGTGTACTGCTGCGACGTCGACCACTTGTCGGCCGGCGCGAGAATGCCCCTGGTCTCGCCGGGGAAGCCGAGTCCCGTATAGCCGCCGATGCCGAACTTGTGCAGGTACGAGTAGAGGACCCTGTTGGCCTCGGGCTGAGTCTTGCCGAGCTGGCCGGTGGCCAGGATGGTGCCGATGTTGCTGGACTTGGCGAGCACGCCGTTGAGGGTGAGGTTCCAGGTGGCGTGGTCGACGTCGTCCTGGAAGAGCCGGTCGCCGCGGTGCAGCCGGTTGGGTACTACGACGTGGGTGAGCGGGGTGGCAGCGTTCTCCTCCAGGATGGCCGCCATCGACATGACCTTGGCGGTGGAGCCGGGTTCGTAGGCGTCCTGGAGGGCCGCGTTCCCCATCGCCGAGGAGTTCGCCTTCGTCAGGTCGTTGGGGTCGAAACCGGGCGAGTTGGCCATGGCGAGGATCTCGCCGGTGCGGGCGTCCTGGACGATCACATAACCGCGGTCGGCCTTGGACTTCCTCACCTGCTCGGTGATGGCGTTCTGCGCGGCCCACTGGATGTCGCGGTCGATGGTGAGCTCGACGTCGGAGCCGGGCACGGCCAGGGTCTCGGTGGAGCCCACGGTGGGCACCTCGCGGCCGCCGGACTGGGCGTAGCGGATCTTGCCGTCCTTGCCGGAGAGCTTCTTGTCCAGCTGCTGCTCGATGCCTCCGCCGCCCTTGCCCTCGGAGTTGACCCAGCCCAGTATCCCGGCGGCGAGGTCGCCGTTGGGATACACGCGCTGGCTGCTGGGGTCGGAGAAGACGCCGGCGAGGACGTTGACCGTCGACTTGTCCTTCCGCGCCTTCTTGTCGAGCGCTGTCTTCAGGTCCTTGATCTGCTTCCAGATCTGCGGGGTCTGCCGCCCGGCGAGCTTGACGTAGCGCGTGTTCTTGTTCTTCGGCCGCAGCTTCTGCACGAGGTCGGCCTGGTCCTGGCCGAGGATCGGCGCGAGGAGGGCGGCGGCCTGCTCGGGGGCGTCGTCGATGCCGAGCTGCTTGCGGGTGAACATCGTCGGGTCGGCCGTGACGTCGTTGGCATCCTCGCTGATCGCGAGGGCCACGCCGTTGCGGTCGGTGATCCCGCCCCGCTCGGCGGCCAGGGTGTGCACGACGTAGCGGTTGAGTTCGGCCTTGGCGGCATAGGCGCTGGCGTCGACGGCCTGGACCTGGAGCAGCCGTACGACGAAGGCGAGCAGCACCAGGGTCAGCGCGAGTGCGACGAGGCGGAGCCGGGGCCGGGGGCTGCCCAGCCGCAGGACGGGAGCGGCGGCGGGCCGGGGCCCGGTCCCGGGGCGCCGGACCGGCCGGGCCCCGGGGCCGGGGCGGGGGCCGGGCCTCCGCTGCCCTCCGTTGCCGTTGCTGTTGCCCTTGCCGTTTCCGGCGCGCCGGGGATCCGCCCTGTCGGCTCTATCGGCTCTGTCTCCTCTGTCCCCTCTGTCGGCGCGGGGCCGGGGATTCGCGGGCGGTTTGGCCGGGCCGGGTACGCGGCGGCGCGGTGGTTCCCTGTCGGACACTTCCGTCACCTGCCGGGGGTCGTGGTCATGGCGGGGTGGGCGGTGGTGGAGGGCGTGGGCGGCGCCGGTGCGGTGGGGGTCGCGGAGGCGGTGGCTGTGGCGGGCGGGGGGGCGCTGGGCCGCAGGTCCGGGGGGGCCGCGCTGCTGAGCGCCTCGGGGGCCGCGGGCCGGGGCGCACGGGTGACCGCGGCGGCGGGGCTGGGGGCGCCCTTGACCGTGCCGTTCGGGTCGAGGAAGGCCGGGTCGCCGCCGGGGACCATGCCGAGTTCGCGGGCGCGGCGCTGGAGGGCGTCGGGGGCGGAGTAGGCGTCGATGTCGCGCTGGAGGGCCTGTTCCTCGTCGGTGAGGTTCTTCGTGCGCTTCTGCAGGTCGTCGAGTTGGAACGAGCCTTCGCTGATGGCCGAGTTGAGGACCAGCAGGGCGATCAGGCCGCCTCCGAGGAGCAGGACGACGAGCAGGACGAACGGGGTGCGGGCGGCCCGGGCCCGGCCGACCGGGAAGAGCTGTGCGAGCCGGGCGGCCCGCCCCCTCAGTTCGGGTTTCCTACTCACATGCCCTCCGGTGAGTTCGGGTACCCAACTCACTCACGCCCCTCATACGACGTCTTCCCTGATGCGCTGGGCCCCGCGCAACCGCGCCGGAGCCGCCCGCCGGTTCTCCGCGACCTCTTCCTCGGTGGGAAGTTCGGCACCGCGTGTGAGCAGCTTGAGCCGGGGCTGGTAGCGCTCGGGCACCACCGGCAGGCCGGGCGGCGCGGTGGAGGCGGCACCGGCCGCGAACACCTGCTTGACCAGGCGGTCCTCCAGCGAGTGGTACGACAGCACGGCGATCCGGCCGCCCACGGCGAGCGCCCGCACGGCGGCGGGGACGGCCCGCTCCAGGACGGACAGTTCACCGTTGACCTCGATGCGCAGGGCCTGGAAGGTGCGCTTGGCCGGGTTGCCGCCGGTGCGCTTGGCGGCCTGCGGCAGCGCGTCCCGGATCAGCTCCACCAGCCGGGCGCTGTTGCTGAACGGCTCCTTCTCGCGCTCACGCACGACGGCGGCGACGATCCGCTTGGCCTGCTTCTCCTCGCCGTAGGCGCGCAGGATGCGCACGAGCTCGCCCGCCGGGTAGGTGTTGAGGACATCGGCGGCGCTGATGCCCGTCGTCTGGTCCATGCGCATGTCCAGGGGCGCGTCCTGGGCGTAGGCGAAGCCGCGGTCGGCCTCGTCGAGCTGCATGGAGGAGACGCCGAGGTCGAACAGGACGCCCTGCACGCGCGCGATGCCGAGCCGCTCCAATACGTCGGGGAGCTCGTCGTAGACGGCGTGCACCAGGGTGGCCCGCTCGCCGTAGGGGGCGAGCCGCTCCCCGGACAGGCGCAGGGCCTCCTTGTCGCGGTCGAGGGCGACGAGCCGGACGTCCGGGAACCGGGCCAGCAGCGCCTCGCTGTGCCCGCCGAGACCCAGGGTGCAGTCGACGACCACCGCTCCGGGCCGCTCAAGGGCGGGCGCCAGCAGGTCCAGGGACCGCTGGAGCATCACCGGAACGTGTCGACTCTGACTCAAGGGGGCCTCTCAGGTCCGGCGCGGGCCGTACGCACCGCCGGGTCCCCGCCCTCCCCGGCTGACGCCGGAGGTGCCCCCGGAAGGGGCGGTCCGCCGGAGCCGCAGAGCGTCAGCCGACCGGGAGCGGGAGGAGGCCGAGCCGTACGTACGCGCCGCGCACGTGGGGAGACGGTCCGCGCGGGTGGCGGGGTCTCCGGGGAAATCAGTCCAGCAGGGAGAACCTCGCCTCCCGCTTCGCGTCACTTTAGTCCACCCTGTCTCGCGGTCAATCAACCGGCCTGCGCGTCGCGCAGCGGACTCCGGGCGGCGCCGCAAATCCAAAAGATTCACCCGTACGGAGCAGTTTTATCCTCCCTGTGGGTTAGCTCACAACAAGCCCCGATGACGTTCTTTGTCCCGTCTCACAGCAGGCCCGGAACATACGTGACCAGTACCGTCGTGACTATGACGACTTCTGCAGCAGTTCCCACCGGGCCCAAAGGCGCCATAGCTGGTCGCGGCACCGTAACGGACCGTCTCGTAGAGGCCAACGAGCAGTACGCGGCCGCCTTCACCGACCCGGGCATGGACGCCCGTCCGGTCCTGCACGTGGCCGTCGTGGCCTGTATGGACGCCCGTCTCGACCTGCACGCCGCGCTCGGCCTGAAGCTCGGCGACTGCCACACCATCCGCAACGCGGGCGGAGTCGTCACCGACGACGTCATCCGTTCCCTGACGATCAGCCAGCGCGCGCTCGGCACCCGCAGTGTCGTGCTCATCCACCACACCAACTGCGGTCTGGAGTCCCTCACCGAGGACTTCCGGCACGAACTGGAGATGGAGGTCGGCCAGCGCCCCGCCTGGGCCGTGGAGAGCTTCCGGGATGTCGAGCAGGACGTACGGCAGTCCATGCAGCGAGTGCGCACCTCGCCGTTCCTGCCGCACACCGACGATGTGCGCGGATTCGTGTTCGACGTCAGGTCGGGTCTGCTGCGCGAGGTCGACCCGACCTGACCGGCCCGGCCACCCCGGACTCGGCCACCGATCACCCTCGAACGGGCGGTCGATCAGCCGTAGGACCGATGCTGAAAAGCCGTAAGACCGACATAGTGACGGCAGTTGTCCACAGGCGAGTGACACGAATCGGTAACGGCGGCAAGAATGCGGGGTGTGGCGTCACGCGGAACTTTTCACGCGTGGTGTCCGTGTTTTGGGGTGGGCTGGTCCGCATCGCAGAAGCGACGGCCCGGCGTGAGAACGGGCCGAGGAGGGCCGGGTGACGACCTATGACGATCGAGCGAGCCTCACAGATCTGACCGCCACTGTGGAGCGGGTGCGCAGTTCGGTGGAAGGAGTGATCGAGGGCAAGCCCGAGGTCGTACGGCTTTCGCTGACCGTGCTGCTCGCCGAGGGACATCTTCTGATCGAGGACGTCCCCGGCGTGGGCAAGACGATGCTGGCCAAGGCGCTGGCACGGTCGATCGACTGCTCAGTGCGGCGTATCCAGTTCACGCCCGACCTGCTGCCCTCGGACATCACCGGTGTGTCCATCTGGGACCAGCAGCGCCGGGACTTCGAGTTCAAGCCGGGTGCGATCTTCGCGCAGATCGTGATCGGCGACGAGATCAACCGCGCCTCGCCCAAGACCCAGTCGGCGCTGCTGGAGTCGATGGAGGAGCGGCAGGTCACCATCGACGGGCAGACCTATGAACTGCCCAGTCCTTTCATGGTGGTGGCGACGCAGAACCCGGTCGAGATGGAGGGCACGTACCCGCTGCCCGAGGCGCAGCGCGACCGTTTCATGGCCCGGGTCTCGATCGGCTACCCCAGCGCGGACGCCGAGTTGCAGATGCTCGACATCCACGGCGGGGTCAGCCCGCTGGACGACCTTCAGCCGGTGGCGCACGCGCACGAGATCGTGAAGCTGATCGAGGCGGTGCGCGGCGTGCACGTCGCCGACACCGTCCGGCGCTACGCGGTGGAACTGGCCGCCGCCACGCGCACGCACCCCGACCTGAGACTCGGCGCCTCACCGCGTGCGACGCTGCATCTGCTGCGCGCGGCGAAGGCGTCCGCGGCCCTCTCCGGCAGGGAGTACGCGCTGCCGGACGACGTCCAGGCCCTTGCCGTCGCCGTCCTGGCGCACCGGCTGCTGCCCACCGCCCAGGCCCAGCTCAACCGGCGTACGGCGGAGCAGGTCGTCCAGGAGATCCTGCAGCGCACCCCGGTGCCCGCGGCGCCGCAGCAGAGCGGCTTCGGCGGTCTGGGCCAGGGCGCGGCGCCGTCCGCGTTCCGCGAGCAGCCGCCCCGGAGGCTGTGATGAGCACCGGGGGGACCGGGCAGGCGGAGGCCGACCGAGGGGATAAGGGCGGTGTCCGTACGGCCCTGGCCGGGCTGACCACGCGCGGGCGCTCCTTCCTCGCGGCCGGCGTCGCGGCGGCGATCTGCGCGTACGTCCTGGGCCAGCCGGATCTGCTCCGGGTCGGGCTCCTGCTGGCCGTGCTGCCCCTGATCTGCGCGGCCGTGCTCTTCCACACGCGCTACCGGGTGGCCGGCAGCCGCCGGCTGTCCCCCTCGCGCGTACCGGCGACCAGCGAGGCCCGCGTCCATCTGCGGATGGACAACGTCTCCCGGCTGCCGACGGGACTGCTGATGCTCCAGGACCGGGTGCCCTACGTGCTCGGTCCACGGCCCCGCTTCGTCCTGGACCGGGTGGAGCCGGGCGGCCGCCGCGAGGTGTCGTACCGGGTCCGCTCGGACCTGCGCGGGCGCTATCCGCTGGGGCCGCTGCAACTGCGCCTGACGGACCCGTTCGGGATGTGCGAGCTGACCCGCTCCTTCTCGACGTACGACACCCTGACCGTCATCCCGCGCGTGGAGGCGCTGCCGCCGGTGCGGCTGAGCGGCGAGGCGAGGGGGTACGGCGACGGGCGACAGCGCTCGCTGGCCCTGGCGGGCGAGGACGACGTGATCCCGCGCGGGTACCGGTACGGCGACGACCTGCGCCGGGTGCACTGGCGCTCCACCGCGCGCTACGGCGAGCTGATGGTGCGGCGCGAGGAACAGCCGCAGCGCTCCCGGTGCACCGTGCTGCTCGACACCCGGGGCATCGCCTTCGCGGGCGCGGGACCGGAGTCGGCCTTCGAGTGGGCCGTGTCGGGTACGGCGTCCGTTCTGGTCCATATGCTCGAACGCGGCTTCTCGGTACGGCTGTTGACGGACACGGGCAATTCGGTGCCCGGGGAGGGCGCCGACGGGTTCGCGGGCGCCAGCCACGAGACGGCGGACGCGGCGGGGCTGATGATGGACACCCTCGCCGTGATCGACCACTCGGACGGCTCGGGCCTGTCACGGGCGTACGACGTGCTGCGCGGTGGCAACGAAGGGCTGCTGGTGGCCTTCCTCGGCGAACTCGACGAGGAACAGGCCACGGTGGTCGCCAAGATGCGGCAGCGCAGCGGCGGCGCCGTCGCGTTCCTGCTGGACCCCGACACCTGGGTGCGGGAACCGACCGACGTACCCGGCCCCACGAACCGGCACGCGGAGCGGCTGCGCATGCTGCGCGAGGCGGGCTGGACAGCCGTGAGCGTGCCCCGCGGCGGCTCCCTGCCCGAACTCTGGCGCCAGGCGGACCGCGAACGCACGAACGCGACAGCAGCCGCGGGCAGCACCGGGGAGGCACGGCCGTGAACGGGCGCATACGAGCACGAGACGCCTGGGCCGGCGAGCGGCCGTCGGGGCGGGGCACGGTGGTGCCGCTGAGGCGGGGCACGGCTGTGTGCGGGTGGGCGTGGCTGAGTGGTGGTGGCGCGGTGAGGGGCTTGGAGGTGTCGTCATGAGCGGGCGGGCTCGGCTTGCGTTGTGTGCGGCGGCGGCCACGATGATGGCGGCGTGCGCGCTGCTGCCGCTGGTCTCGCCGGTGACGTGGATCTTCCAGGCCGCGTTCCTGGTGGCCGTCCAGACGGGTGTCGGGGCGGCGACGCGGCGGGTGCCGCTGGCGCGGCCGTTGACCGTGACGGCGCAGGCTCTCGTCACGCTCGTCCTGCTGACCCTCGTCTTCGCCCGGAGCCACGCGATCCTCGGTCTGATACCCGGCCCCGACACCTTCCGCTACTTCGCCGACCTGCTCCAGCAGGGCTCGGACGACGTCAGCCGGTTCGCGATCCCGGCCCCGCTCTCCGACGGCATACGGCTCATGCTCGTCGGCGGTGTCGTGGTGATCGGGCTGCTGGTGGACACCCTCGCGGTGACCTTCCGCAGCGCGGCTCCCGCGGGCCTGCCGCTGCTCGCTCTGTACTCCGTCGCCGCGGGTCTGTCCGACAGCAGCGCCGACTGGCTCTGGTTCCTCGTCGCGGCCTCGGGCTATCTGATGCTGCTGCTCGCCGAGGGCCGGGACCGGCTCTCGCAGTGGGGCCGAGTCTTCGGCGGAGGGCCGCGCACGCCCGGCGACACGACGGGCGGCGTGGTGGCACCGGTGCGTACCGGGCGCCGTATCGGCATGGTCGCGCTCTGCGTCGCCCTGCTGCCGCTGCCCGCGATCCAGGGCGGCCTCCTGGACGGCGCGGGGACGGGCGTGGGCGCGGGCAACGGGAACGGCGGGACGATCTCCGCAGTGAACCCCCTGGTGTCGCTGCGCGACAGCCTGAACGTGGACCAGGACCGGCAGGTCCTGTCCCTGAAGACAAACACGAACGACATCTCCGACCTGTACCTCAGGATCGTCTCCCTGGACGACTTCGACGGCACCACCTGGAAGCCGGCCCAGCGGCACATCGTCGACGTGCCGGACCCGATCCCCACGCCGGTCGGCCTGAGCCCGAACATCAAGCGCACCGAGGTCAAGACCGTGATCTCGGCGGCGGACTGGTACGCCCAGGACTGGCTGCCGATGCCGTACCCGCCGAGCGAGGTGAAGATCGGCGGCAGGTGGCGCTACGAACCGCTCGGCATGACGCTGGTCGGCGACCACGGCCAGAACACGCGCGGTGCGACCTACCAGGTGACCAGCCTTGACGTGCAGCCGACCGCGGAGCAGCTGGCCGAGGCGCCGCAGCCGCCGGCCGCGCTGGAGCGCGAGTACACGAAGGTGCCGGGCTCGCTGCCGTCGGTGGTGGCCAGGACGGCCGAGCAGGTCACCCGGGGCGCGACGAACCACTACGACGAGGCGGTCAAGCTCCAGGACTACTTCGCGGTGACCGGCGGCTTCCAGTACGACACCAAGGTGGAAGTCGGCCGCGGCCCGAACGCGATAGCGAACTTCCTGAAGCGGAAGGAGGGCTTCTGCGTCCACTTCTCCTTCGCGATGGCCGCGATGGCCCGCACGCTGGGCATACCGGCCCGGGTCGCCGTCGGCTTCGCGCCCGGTTCCCCGCAGGCGGACGGCTCGGTGTCGGTCGGTCTCCGCGACGCGCACGCCTGGCCCGAGCTGTACTTCGAGGGCGTGGGCTGGACCCGCTTCGAGCCCACCCCGACCCGGGGCACGGCACCGTCGTACACCCAGACGGACACCCCCGGCACGGCGAACCCGGACCCGGGGCTCCCCTCGCACGCAGCATCGGTGCTGCCCTCGACGGCGGCCTCGCCGAGCCAGAGTTGCGTTGCGCCCGACCGGAGGCTGGGGACGTGCGACAGTCCGTCGGCGGCGGCCGTGGCGGGCGGCGGTGACGACGGCTCGAAGTGGTGGGCGCTGGGGCTGTTGGCGCTGGGCGGCCTGGTCGTGCTCCTGATCCCGTTGTCGCCGCTGCTGTGGCGCAGGCGCCTGCGTGCCGTACGGCTGGGCGGGCACGCCCGTACCGAGGAGGGCGCGGTGGCCCACACGCTGGCGGTCTGGGCGGAGTTGACCGACACCGCCTGGGACATCGGCATCCTGCCGGACGACTCGCAGACCCCGCGCAAGGCGGCCGCCCGGATCGTAGGGCTCGGACACCTCGACGCGGCGGCGGGCGCGGCCGTGCACCGGGTGGCCGACGCGGTGGAGCAGGTCCTCTACGCACCGCGGCCGCGTCCGACGGCCGGTCTGGCGGGAGACGTGCGCCAGGTGATCGCCGGGCTCGACTCCACGGTCAACCGTGGCACGCGGCTACGGGCACTGTTCGCCCCGAGATCCGCGGTACGCGTGGTGTGGGCGGTGTCGGCATGGTGGACGGCGCTCAAGGCACGGGCGACGGCGGCCCGGCCGAACGTACGCAAGCCGTCGGGCCAGCAGAGCTGAGCCCGGCCGCCCGGCCCGCAGTGGCGACGACGTGCCGGTACACGACTGAGGGGTGACCACCCACCGGGTGGTCACCCCTCAAGCATGTCTTTATGTGTCCCGGTAAAGCCTCGCCGAGACTAGTGGCCCTGTTCGTCGCGGCGGCGCTGCCAGCGCTCCTCGATCCGGTCCATCATGGACCGCTTCGGCCGTCCCTGACGGCGAGGATGCGGGGCACCCGCGGGCTGCTCGCCCGGCTTGGGGGCCTTGCGCCAACCTGTTACGGCAAGGACCGCACAGCCCAGCATGACGAGGAAGCCCACCACGCTGACCCAAATCTGCTGTGCGACCATTCCGGCCATGAGGAGCGCGATACCTACGAGGAACCCGGCGACCGCCTGGTAGACCCGTCGCCGGGTGTACGTGCGCAGCCCGTTTCCCTCAAGCGCTGTCGCGAACTTGGGATCTTCGGCGTACAGCGCTCGCTCCATTTGCTCGAGCATGCGCTGCTCGTGCTCCGAGAGCGGCACGGATTCCTCCTCATCGTGCAGTCGCCGGGGCGACCCGGGGGGTCCCTTCAGGATAGGCAGGGAATCGCCCCCGTGAAACCCGCCCCTCTACGCCAACTGGCCAACCGAAATCCGCCATAAGCGTCCCGGCTCGCTGAGGCTTCCATTCCCCGGCGGCCGACCCGTCATGCCGGGCGGTCTCCCTCGATCATACGGCGCAAACCCCTCGTTCGGGGGGCGTGTGGCCTACTCCATGTGCGTTCGAGCCCCTGATCAGCGGCGCTTCCACGGTGGCCGCTCAGGCCTCGTCGGGACCCCGCGTCTCACCGAGCACATGGAGCTGCGTGGCCACGGAGTGGAAGGCCGGGAGCTGGGCCGCGGCCTCCTCCAGCTTGAGCAGGGCGTCGAGCGCTCCGGGTTCGGTGTCCACGAGGACTCCGGGCACGAGGTCGGCGAAGACCCGCACTCCGTGCACGGCGCCGACGCGCAGGCCGGCGCCCTCGACGAGCGCGGTGAGCTGCTCGGTGGTGAAGCGCCGCGGCATCGGGTCCCCGGCGCCCCAGCGGCCGTCGGGGTCGTCGAGGGCCTGCCGGGCCTCCTTGAAGTGACCGGCGAGCGCACGGGCGAGCACGGCGCCGCCGAGACCGGCCGCGAGCAGGCTGAGGACGCCCTCGGCGCGCAGGGCGGCGACGACGTTGCGGACGCCCTCGGCGGGGTCGTCGACGTACTCCAGAACGCCGTGGCACAGCACCGCGTCGTAGCCGCCGCGCTCGACCACGTCGAAGAGGCCGTGGGCGTCGCCCTGGACGCCCCGGACGCGGTCGGCGACGCCGGCCTCGGCGGCCCGGCGCTCCAGCGCGAACAGCGCGTTCGGGCTGGGGTCGACGACGGTGACGCGGTGCCCGAGGCGGGCGACGGGCACCGCGAAGTTGCCGCTGCCGCCCCCGGTGTCGAGGACGTCCAGAGAGTCCCGGCCCGTGGCCTTGACCCGGCGGTCGAGGACGTCCTGGAGTACCTCCCAGACCACGGCGGTACGAAGAGAGGCGCGAGGACGAGAGGGGTCGGAGCGCAGCGACGTCGGTTGAGGGTGGTGGGAGACGGGCGGGCGCATCGGGTCCGACACGAGTTGACTCCTCGGCGCGGCACCGCCTGTTGCCCGGCGGCGCGAACGGGGTGCCCGCCCGGTCCGAGGTGCGGACGCAGGGCAGGCCTCAGGCGTTGTCCACCCTATTGCCTCCGGTGCCGTACCTGGTCACCGTGGTGGCGTGCGGCCGCGTCCGTCTCGTACGGCGGACACCCCTTGGCCGTGCCGGTGATCAGCCCGCGTCGGGGAGGTCGCTCCTGGTGCGTGGTCGGTCCGGTTCGTCCGGCTCCTGGCGGGGCTGCGGAAGAACCGGCTGGAGCACCAGCATCCGCTCGACGAGGCGGAGGAACATCGCCACGTCCCGTATCAGGTCGTCGGCGTCGCGGCGGCTGGCCGCGCCCTGTATGCCCGCCTCCGCCCGGGCGCGGCGCCGGGCGCCGGAGGCGAACAGGGCGCTCCACTCGGTGAGCTCGGGCGCGATCTCGGGGAGCACTTCCCAGGCACTCCTGATGCGTGCGCGGCGGCGGGGCGAGGGCTCGGCCCGGCCTCGCGCGGCGAGCACGGCGGCGGCGGTGCGCAGGGCGGCGAGATGAGCAGTCGCGTAGCGCTCGTTGGGGGTTTCCAGGACGGCTGCCTCGTCGAGTCCGGCACGGGCCTGGGCGAGCAGGTCGAGGGCGGCGGGCGGGGCCGTGGCCCGGCGGAGCACGGGGTGCACGTCGCTCGCCGGGCCGGTCAGTGAGGGGGCAGGGCCGGTGGTGCGGTGCCGACGGGCGGCGGCCGCTGACGAGTTGGCCATGACGAACCTCCTGTCGTCTGGGTGACGGCACGCCCTGATACGAGGTGCCGTATGTGCCCATCGTGAGGTATGGCACTGACAATCCGTTCTGACCTGGGACTTTGCTTCGATCGAAGGTTCGAGGTAACTTTTGCACTGACCAGTCAGTTCAAATTGTGGTGCACATTCAGGTGGCTCACATTCAGGGGGAGTGGTGGACGGTGTCGCTGTCACAGTCGAGGAGTTCGGGCTCAAGGGCCCGCGCGGCTGGGCGTTCCGGGGGATCACCGTCGACGCCCGGCCGGGTGCGCTGATCGCGGTGGAGGGACCGTCCGGGTCCGGCCGGACGTGTCTGCTGCTGGCGCTCACCGGCCGGATGCGGGCGACCGAGGGGACGGCGGCCGTGGGCGGGGCACGGCTGCCGAAGCAGTTGGCGGCCGTGCGCCGGATCAGCGCCGTGGCCAACGTCGCCGAGGTGACCGACCTCGACCCGGCACTGACCGTCGGGGAGCACCTGCGCGAACGGGCCCTGCTGCAGCGCCGGTTCGGCGACTCCCTGCGCGGGCTGCTGCGGCCGCGCGCGGAGCGTACGGTGGCGGCGAAACTGCGCGTCGACGGCGCGCTCGGCGCCGCCGGACTCGACCTGGACGCCCTGCCCAAGGGCGCCCGGACCGCCGTACGCGATCTGGAGCGCCCGCAGGCGCTGCGCCTTTCCGTCGCGCTCGCCCTCGTCGGCCGTCCGCGGCTGCTCGGCGTCGACGACATGGACCTCAAGCTGTCCGAGGCCGAACGCGCCGACTTCTGGGCGCTGTTGAGGTCTCTCGCCGATGCCGGGACGACCGTACTGGCGGTGTGCGGCGAAGCCCCGGACGGCACCGTCCGCGTGTCCACGCAGGGAGAGGAGAAGGCCGATGCGCTCGCCGCGACTGGCCGCGCTTGAGCTGAGGCGCTTCGGCCGGGGGAAGCTGCCGCGTGCCGCCCTGGTCGCGCTCCTGGTGCTGCCTCTGCTCTACGGCGCCCTCTACCTGTGGTCCTTCTGGGACCCGTACGGCCGCCTCGACCGCATCCCCGTGGCCCTCGTGAACGACGACAAGGGGGCGACCGCAGGCGGGAATAGGCTCACGGCGGGCGACGACATCACCGAAGGGCTGCGCGAGAGCCGGACGTTCGACTGGCACGAGGTGAGCGCCGCCGAGGCGCGCCGGGGTGTCGAGGACGGCACGTACTACCTGTCGCTGACGATGCCCGCCGACTTCAGCGCGCGCATCGCGTCCAGTGCCGGCGCTGCGCCGGAGACGGGCGCGCTCCAGGTGCGGACGAACGACGCGAACAACTACATCGTCGGGCAGATCTCCCGGACGGTCTTCAGCGAGGTGCGCACGGCCGCGTCCACCAAGGCGTCACGGTCCTTCCTGGACCGGATCTTCATCTCGTTCTCCGACATCCACGGGAAGACCGTGAAGGCCGCCAAGGGGGCCGACAAACTCAAGGGCGGCATCGGGAAGGCGGAGAAGGGCTCCAAGGATCTCGCGGACGGGCTGAAGGACGCCAAGAGCGGCAGCGGCAAGCTCGACAAGGGTCTGACGAAGCTCGACAAGGGCGCGGACGACCTGGAGGACGGTTCGCGGCAGGTCGCCGAGGGCACGCAGACGCTCGCCGACAACGTCAACGGGGTCTACGAGAAGGCCGGACCGTTCCTGAAGGACAACGAGAAGACCATCGGCGACACGGCCCAACTGGTCGCCGACTCCGCCAAGGCGGTCCGGTACAACCTCGACGTCCTGGTGAAGACGGCGCCGGGCGCCGCCAGGACGGCCCACGCGGCAGCCGGGACACTGGACGACTTCTACCGGGCCCACTGCGAGAAACCGCTGCTGTCCGACCCCGTCTGCCCCGACCTGAAGAAGGCCCGAGAGGCGGCCGACGACGTGGCCGCCGTCGCCGACGACCTCAACACGCTGATCGCCAACCAGGACGGCGACCTGAAGACGATGCGCGCGAACCTCGGCACCCTGCAGGAGCAGGCCCAGGCACTCGCCGGGCGCGCACCGCACCTCTCCGAGGACGTCGACGACGCCGTGAAGAGGATCAACAAGCTGAACGAGGGCGCGGGCAAGGTCGCCGCGGGCGCCGAGAAGCTGCACACGGGACTCGGTACGGCGAAGACCGGCGCGTCCGACCTGGACGAGGGCGTCGGCAAGCTCCGCACGGGCGCCGAGGACCTGAGCGGCGGCATGTACAAGCTCGTCGACGGCTCCGGGAAACTGGCCGGCGGACTGCACAACGGCGCCGGGAAGATCCCCGACTACGGCACGAAGGACCGCGACCGGCACACCGAGGTGATGGCCGACCCGGTCCAACTCGCCACCCGGGACCTGCACAAGGCGCCCAACTACGGCACCGGGTTCGCCCCTTACTTCATCCCGCTGTCCCTGTGGGTCGGGGCGATGGTGGCCTACATGCTGATCGCGCCGCTCAACCGGCGTGCCCTGGCGGTCGGTTCGGCCGCCTGGCGGATCGCACTGGCGGGCTGGCTGCCGGTGGTCGCGGTCGGAGTGCTGCAGACGGTGGCCCTGATGTCCGTGCTGCACTGGGCGATCGGCCTGCAGATGGCGCGGGCGGCCGGGACGGTCGGCTTCCTGTTCCTCGTGACGGCGTGCTTCGCGGCGCTCGTGCAGTGGCTGAACGCCCGCTTCGGCGCGGCGGGCCGGATCCTCGTCCTCGCCCTGCTGATGCTCCAGCTGACCTCGGCGGGCGGCACGTACCCCGTACAGACCAGCCCCGGCTTCTTCAACGCGATCCACCCCTTCCTGCCGATGAGCTACGTCGTCGAGGCCCTACGGAGGCTGATCACGGGCGGCGGGCTCGGCCCGGTGTGGCAGGCGTGCGGCATGCTGGTGGCGTTCACGGCAGGGGCCCTGGCGCTCACCGCGCTGTCGGCCCGGCGCCGCCAGGTGTGGACACTGGACCGGCTGCACCCGGAGCTGAGCCTGTGATCCGCAAGAAGTCCCTGCACGCGCGCGTACCTGTGAGAATCGGATCCATGGAAAGCAGCAGCGCCACGTCCGGCGGCAGCACCCGCCGCGAGGCAACCCGGCAGAAGCTCTACGAGGCGGCCGTCACCCTCATCGCCGAGCAGGGCTTCTCCGCGACCACGGTGGACGAGATCGCCGAGCGCGCCGGGGTCGCGAAGGGCACGGTCTACTACAACTTCGCGAGCAAGTCGGTCCTCTTCGAGGAGCTGCTGCGGCACGGCGTGGGACTCCTCACCGCCTCCCTGAAGGAGGCGGCGGAACGGACGGCACGCGAGGGCGGCGGCAAGGTGGACGCCCTGGACGCGATGGTCCGCGCCGGGCTCGTCTTCATCGACCGCTATCCGTCCTTCACCCAGCTGTACGTGGCCGAGCTGTGGCGCACCAACCGCGCCTGGCAGTCCACGCTGATGGTGGTGCGGCAGGAGGCCGTCGCCGTCGTGGAGGGCGTACTGCGCGAGGGCGTGGAGAACGGCGAGTTCAGCGAGGAGATCGACATCCAGCTGACCGCCGCCGCACTGGTCGGCATGGTGCTGGTGGCCGCGCTGGACTGGAAGTCCTTCCAGCCGGAGCGGTCCCTGGACGACGTCCACGCGGCCCTGTCCCGGCTGCTCCAGGGCCGGGTGAGCGGCAAGCGGTGAGACACACGCACGTGGCCGGTCGACGGTGAGTCCACGCGCGCGTGCACACGAAAGCGCCGGTCCGAGAGGTGGCCGCGTCCCCCGCGGGCCGCCGTCGGACCGGCGCCTTCCGTACTCCCCCGTTGCTCCCCCGTACGGTCGCCGTACGGTCCCCCGTGGCTCGCTTCCGCCGACGGAATCGACGGAAGGAGCGGCCAAGGGCGCGGGCCCCGTTCCGCCGCCCCGTGTCGGCGGTGCCGGTGCCGCGCCCCTTTCCGTGTCTCCACTCTCTCGTTCGCGCAGGTCGGCCCCCATCCGCGCGCGTACTCATCTCACTCCCTAGGTACGGGTACTCAGCCGTCCGCACTCAAGCCCAGGACGCACGGTTGCCGACTGGTTACGATCACCTCCGTGTCCGTACTCCCCCTGGTGTTCACCAGCGGCTGGGCCAGCGGCATCAACGCCTACGCCGTCGTGCTGCTGCTCGGCGTCTTCGGTGCGACCGGGGTGAGCGACGACATCCCCGAGACGTTGCAGCGCCCCGAGGTGCTCGCCATCGCCGGGGCGCTGTTCCTGTGCGAGGCCGTCGCCGACAAGATCCCGTACGTCGACTCGGCGTGGGACTCCGTGCACACCGTGGTCCGGCCGGCCGCCGGTGCCTGGGTCGGCGCGCTGCTGGCCGGGCAGAGCGGTTCGCTGTCGGACGTGGCGGCGGGGCTGCTCGGCGGTTCGACGGCGCTGGCCAGCCACACGGTCAAGGCCGGGGCCCGGATGGCGATCAACACGTCGCCCGAGCCCTTCAGCAACATGATCGTGAGCATGGCGGAGGATCTCGGGGTGGGCGGGATCGTCACCTTCGCGATGTTCCATCCGGAAGCCGCGGCGATCATCGCGGCGGTCCTGCTGTTCGCCGGGCTGGTCGTGCTGTTCTTCCTGATCTCGCGGATCCGGCGCTTCCTGCGCCGCCGGGCCCAGCGGCGGGAGGAGCGGAAGCTGGCTTCCCAGGTGGAGCGAACACCGGACTGACCGCCCGTGGGCGGGATTGTCAGTGGCGGTCGATAAAGTCGCGGGCATGGGACGGATTGCGGTGATCGGCGCCGGGATGGGCGCGATGGCGGCCGCCGCCCGGCTGGCCGTCGCGGGCCACCGGGTGGTTGTGTACGAGCGCACGGAGACGTACGGCGGTGCGGTGCGCCGGTTCGAGCGGGACGGGTTCCGCTTCGACACGGGCCCCGGACTGCTGACGCTGCCCGCCGTCCACCGCGATCTGTTCGTCAAGACCGGCAAGGAGGCGCTGGAGGACTGCGTCGAGCTGGTGCAGGTCGACCCGTCGTCGCGGCACGTGTTCGCGGACGGCACGGAGGTGTCCCTGCCGAACGCCTCGCGCGCGGGCGTCGTCGGGGCGCTGGACGCGGCCCTCGGCACGGGCGCCGGGCAGCGCTGGGGCGACTTTCTGGTGCGTGCCCGCGAGGCCTGGGACCGCACCCGCCGGCCCCTCCTGGAGGAGCCGCTGTGGCCGAACTGGCCGGTGCTGGCCGAGCGTGAGCCCTACCCGGCCGTTCCGCACAAGCGCCTGCTGCGCACCCGGGTGGCCGGCACGCTCGCCGAGGTCGGAGCCTGGGAGCTGCGCGACCCGCGCCTGGCCGCGCTCCTGGAGAGCCACGCGCTGACGTACGGCCTCGATCCCCGGACCGCTCCGGCGAGCGCGGCCGTGCTGCCGTACATGGAGCACGCCTTCGGCACCTGGTACGTGCGCGGCGGCATACGGGAACTGGCGCGCGCGGTGTACGAGCGCTGCCTGCGACGGAAGGTCGAGTTCGTCTTCGGCGCCGAGGTCACCGGGGTGCTGGAGAAGGACGGCCGGGCGGCCGGGATCGAGCTGACGGACGGACAGGTGGCCGAGGCCGACTTCGTGGTCGCCGGGGTCGCTCCGAAAACCCTGAGCCGCTTCGTATCCGGCAAGGCGCTGCGGCCCGAGAGCGGCGTCGCGCCTCAGCACGGGCTGCCGAGCCGCCTCACCGTGCTGCTGGCGCTGCGCGGCGGACGGCCGCAGGGGGCGGCTCACCGGACCGTGGTGCACGCGGAGAACCGGGAGACGGAGCTGGATCTGCTGTTCGGCACGCCGGGCGGAATGGCCGCGCGGCCCACGGTCACCGTGCTGCGGCCCGACGACCCGACGCTGGTGCCGGACCCGGGCCACGAGGCGATCACACTGGTCTCGGCGGTCCCGGCCCAGCCGGGTGAGGCGGACCCGGCCCTCGCCGAGAACCTGATCACCGTCGCCGAACGAGTCGTGCCCGGGCTGCGCGAGCGCATCCTCTGGACGGAGGTGCGCACCCCCGCCGACATCGAGGAGACGACGGGCGCGGCGGGCGGAGCGATACCGGCCCCGGCGCTCGCGGCGGGCGGCGGGCGTCTGCTGCACCCGGCCAACACCACCGCTGTGCCCGGCCTGTTCACGGTCGGCGGCTGGTCACACCCCGGTGGCGGGCTGCCGCACGCGGGCATGTCCGGCGCGCTGGTCGCGGGGCTGATCGTGGAGGGACCGGAGTTCCGCGGCTCTCAGTGAGCCGGTGCGTCAGTAGCGGTACTGCTCGTCGTACCCGTTGCCCTGCTGCTGCCCGTTGCCCTGGTAGGGGTACGGCTGCTCCTGCGGGAGTTCGCCGCCGTAGGCCTCGTCGGTGCGCTGCTGCGGGACCCAGACCCCGCCGGCCGGGGTCTCGCCGTAGTTGCCGGTGGCGTACTGGTCCTGGCCGTACCCCTGCTGGCCGTACTGCTGCTGGCCGTAGGCCGGGTCGTACGCGGCGCCGCCGTACGTCTGGGTGCCGATGTACGGGTCGGAGTAGTTGGCGTACTGCTGCTGGCCGGTGGTGTCGTAGCCGTACTGCTGCTGCCCGTAGCCGGAGTAGTCGTAGCCGTACGTCTGGTCGGTGCCCTGGGCGGCGGCCGCGTAGCCCTGGTCCTGGGGCTGGCCGGCGGTCGCGTAGGCCGGGTCGGTGTCGGCCGCGGCGTAGGAGGAGCCGCTGTATATGCCGTACGAGCCGGTGTCGTCGGGCAGCGGTTGCGGCTCGTACACGGCGGTCGACTCGGCGGCGGTGGGCTCGTGTGCGTGGCCCGCGGTAAACACGTCGTCGCGGTCGTAGGCGTCATTGCCGTGGTCGCCGTACGCGACGCTGTCACGGCCGTAGCCGGCGTCCCGGTCGTCGTAGCCGTCCTCGCCCGCCTCCATGTCGGAGACCTCGAGGGCGGGGTCCTGGTAGTCGGCCTCGCCGCGGCCGCGCCTGCTGCCGTCCGCGCCCGGCCTGTTGACCGCCCAGCCCGCCTCGAAGCCGCGGCGGAACGAGAGGGTGACATAGGTCTGGCCGATCACGAAGGCGGCCGCGCCCACACCGATGATGATGACGGAGTGTGCCAGCACACCGAGCACGACGCCCAGGAAGCCGGCGAAGGCGAGCAGCCGCCAGCGCAGCCGCGCCTTGTACTGGAGCAGCACCTCGCCCAGCAACCACAGTGCGACGACGCCGAACGCGATGTAGAGGACCGTCAAGCCCATGTACGCCCCTCCTCCAGTGACCGCTACGCAGTGTGTCGTATCCCGGTGCGGCAGGTCTAGGCCTGCGGTGGGTGGTGCAGACCGAGGTTCTCGTAGATTTCCAGCGCTGCCGTGGAGTTGTTGAGCGTGATGAAGTGCAGACCAGGCACTCCCTCGGCGAGCAACCGTGCGCAGAACTCCGTGGCGAACTCGATACCGATGGAGCGTACCGCCGCAGGATCGTCCTTGGCTGTGAGGATCCGCTCTTTCAGGGAGTCCGGGAATACGGCGTTGCTGAGCTTGGGCAGCCGCTCCAGCATCTTCACGCTCGTGACCGGCATGACTTCGGGAATGACCGGGGTCCGGCAGTCCGCGGCGGCGACCCGGTCGCGCAGGCGCAGATACGACTCCGGCTGGAAGAACATCTGCGTAATGGCGTAGTCGGCGCCCGCACGGCACTTGTCGACGAAGTGCGCGACGTCCGTGTCCCAGTCCCTGGAGCGCGGATGCATCTCGGGGAAGGCGGCGACGCCCACGCAGAAGTCGCCCGACTCCTTGATGAGTTCGACGAGTTCGGCCGCGTACGCCAGTCCCTCGGGGTGCGCCACCCACTCGGCCATGGGGTCGCCGGGCGGGTCGCCGCGGACGGCGAGCATGTTGCGGATCCCGGCGTCCGCGTACTGGCCGATGATGTTGCGCAGTTCGGCGACGGAGTGGTTGACCGCGGTGAGGTGGGCAACCGGGGTGAGCGTCGTGTCGGCGACGATCTGCTGGGTCTCCCGGACCGTGCCCGCTCGGGTGGAACCGCCGGCGCCGTACGTCACGGAGACGAAGTCGGGGGCCACTGCCTCGACCCGGCGCAGCGCGCTCCACAGGCTCCGCTCGCCCTTGGGGGTCTTCGGCGCCGAGAACTCGAACGAGTATGTCGTCTTGCCAGTGCCGAGGATGTCACGCACAGTGCGCGCGCGATCGGTCCTGGTGGATGCGGTGCCAAGGGCCATACCGGCAGGTTAGCCATGGGTGAGCAGTCCCCCAACCGGACGCCGGGGATTTGCCCGATTTGCCGACTTATTGTTCACCCCTTGGACAAGCCGCCGACGCACGGCGTCTACGCGAGGCCCAGGGGCCTACGCCTGACGCAGTCGCTTGGCGAACTCCGCCGCCGCCGCTCCCGGGTCGTCGGCCTCCGTGATCGCGCGGACGACGACCACTCGGCGGGCGCCCGCGTCGAGCACCTCGTCGAGGTTGCCGAGGTCTATGCCGCCGATGGCGAACCAGGGGCGGTCGGTGTCCAGGGAGGCGGCGTACCGGACCAGGCCGAGGCCGGGCGCGTGCCGGCCGGGCTTGGTGGGGGTCGGCCAGCACGGGCCGGTGCAGAAGTAGTCGACGCCCTCCTGGGCGGCAGCCGCGGCGGCCTCTGACTCGGCGTGGGTGGAGCGGCCGATCAGGACGCCGTCGCCGAGGATCGCGCGGGCCGCGGGGACCGGGAGGTCGCCCTGGCCGAGGTGGAGCACATCGGAGCCGGCGGCGCGGGCGATGTCGGCGCGGTCGTTGACCGCGAGCAGCTTGCCGTGCCGGGCGCAGGCCTCGGCGAAGACCGCGAGGTGCTCCAGCTCCTCGCCCGCCTCCATGCCCTTGTCACGCAGCTGCACGATGTCGACGCCGCCGGCCAGGACCGCGTCCAGGAAGTCGGCGAGGTCGCCCTGCCGCTTGCGGGCGTCGGTACAGAGGTAGACGCGGGCGTCGGCGAGCCGGGCGCGGGCGGTGGTGGCGGTGCCTGTGTCGGACATACGGTGCGTCCCCCCGGTTTCGGTGCGTTGTCGGTGACGTACGTGGCGTGAATGGCGTAGGGCTGCCGTGAGCGTAGTCGGCCGCGCGGACCACGGGCCTCGGTCGGGCTGCGGACCCCAGGCCGCACCCGTCCACGGCCGTGGCCCCTGAGGGCCACGGCCCGGACGCCGGACGGTGTTCGGGTCAGACGGCGAGCGCCTGGGCGCGGCGCTTCACCTCCGTGCCGCGGTTCTCGCTCAGGGCCTGGGCGGGAGTGCCGGGCAGGCTGGGGTCGGGGGTGAAGAGCCACTCCAGCATCTCTTCGTCGGAAAAGCCGTCGTCCCGCAGGAGCGTCAGGGTCCCGGACAGGCCCTTGACGACCTTGTCCCCGTCGATGAAGGCGGCGGGGACGTGCAGCGCCCGGTTCTCGCCACGGCGTACGGCGATGAGCTGGCCCTCCTTGACCAGCTGCCGCACACGCGTCACCTCGACGTCCAGCATCTCTGCGATGTCGGGGAGGGTGAGCCAGGCGGGGACGAGAGCATCGATTTTTGCGTCAATCTCGGTCACGGAAACAGCGTGCCATCCCGGACTGACAGTCGGAAGTCGGGCCCCGCCAAACCGGGACTTTTCTGGTCACGCGCGTCATGTTCGTCAAGCGGTGGCTTCCTTCAGCGGCCGGGCCGGGTCCGCCAGCAGCCGTGGGTCCATCGGCGTACCCGCCTCGATCAGCCGCCGCCCCTGCGCCAGGTCCCGCGGCCGGCCCACCGCCAGCAGAGCGACCAGCCGGTCCCCGCGCAGCCAGCAGACGGACCAGGCGGGCCCGGCCGGGTCGCCGCGCCACAGGAGCGTGTCGGCCGCCGCGTGATGACCGACGTACTGGACGAAACGGCCGAACTGCTCGGACCAGAAGTACGGCACCGGGTCGTAGACGGCCGAGGCGTCGCCGACGATGTTCGCCGCGACCGTGCGCGGCCCCTGGAGGGCGTTGTCCCAGTGGTGCACGAGCAGCCGTTCGCCGTAGCGGCCCGAAGGGAAGGAGGCGCAGTCGCCGACCGCGTACACGTCCGGTACGGAGGTGCGCAGGTGGTCGTCGGCCACGACCTCGCCGTGCGCGCCCAGTTCGATGTCGGAGCCGGACAGCCAGGCCGTGGCGGGGCGGGCGCCGACGCCGACGACGACGGCTCCCGCGGGCAGCCGCGAGCCGTCGTCGAGGACGACCTCACCGGGTTCGATGCGCTCCACGCGCGCGTGGGTGCGCAGTTCGGTGCCGCTGTCGGCGTACCAGGCGGTCATCGGCGCGGCCACCTCGGCCGGCAGCGCGCCCGCGAGCGGCCGGTCGGCGGCCTCGATGACCGTCACCGCGCAGCCCGCCTCACGGGCCGCCGTGGCGAACTCGGCGCCGATCCAGCCCGCGCCGACAACCACGATGTCGTGCTGCCGGGCGAGCACCGGCCGCAGCCGCTCGGCGTCGTCCAGGGTGCGCAGCAGATGCACCCCGGGGACGCCCTCCGCGCCGGGCAGGCGGATCGGTTCGGCACCAGTCGCGAGGACCAGGACGTCGTACGGCACCGGTCCCGCTTCGGTGTCCAGTTCATGGTCGGCCGGGCGCACGCCCAGCGCCTCGCTGCCCAGCCGGACGTCGATGCCGAGTGCCTCGAAGTCGACGTCGAAGGCGGAGCCCTCGGCCTTGCCGAGCAGCACGGCCTTGGACAGCGGCGGCCGGTCGTACGGCTGGTGGGGTTCGGCGCCGATCAGCGTGACGGTGCCCTTGAAGCCCTGTTCCCGCAGGGCGACCGCGGTCTGCACCCCGGCCATGCCCGCTCCGACGACGACCACGCGCCGCGCCTGTGACGTGCCTCGTTGCTGCGTCTGCTCGCTCACCTGATCACCATAGACAACTGACAAACAGTCAGTCAGGTGGCGCGTGCGGTGACGTGTTGCACAGCGGCCGGGCTCCCGGCCGGTAGCCGGGTGGTGCCCTTACAGAGCCGTCGGGCCAAGGGCTAGGGTGGCCCACGTACAAGCACTCGCGGGAGCCCGGACGCACCGGGCTGAGAGGGAGGCTGGCGGCCTCCGACCGTACGAACCTGATCCGGGTCATGCCGGCGAAGGGAGGGGCTGGACGCCCATGTCGTCACGTACATCAGACGTCCTCGTCATCGGGGGCGGAATCATCGGCCTGGTCACGGCCTGGCGCGCCGCGCAGCGCGGGTTCGCGACGGCCGTCGTGGACCCCGAACCGGGCGGCGGCGCCGCCCAGGTGGCCGCCGGGATGCTGGCCGCGGTCACAGAACTGCACTACGGCGAGCAGACTTTGCTCGGCCTCAACCTGGAGTCGGCCCGCCGCTATCCGGACTTCGCGGCCGAGCTCACCGAGCTGACCGGCCACGACCTCGGCTACCGCCGGTGCGGCACGCTCGCCGTGGCGCTGGACGCCGACGACCGCGCCCATCTGCGCGAACTGCACGCCCTGCAGCAGCGGTCGGAGCTGGACTCCGAGTGGCTGTCCGGCCGTGACTGCCGCCGTCTTGAGCCGATGCTGGCGCCAGGTGTGCGCGGCGGGCTGCGGGTGGACGGCGACCACCAGATCGACCCGCGGCGGCTGTCGGCGGCGCTGGTGTCCGCGTGCGAGCGGGCTGGGGTGGTGTTCCACCGCGCGTGGGTGGAGCGGTTGCGTGTCGTACGGGAGCGGGCGGCCGGTGTCACCACGGCGGACGGTACGGAGCTGGACGCCGACCATGTGGTCCTCGCGGCGGGCAGCCTCAGCGGACGGCTCGCGGGGGTGCCGGACGAGGTGCTGCCGCCCGTACGGCCCGTGAAGGGGCAGGTGCTGCGGCTGACGGTGCCGAAGCGGTACGCGCCGTTCCTGAGCCGGACCGTGCGGGCCGTGGTGCGCGGCAGCCAGGTCTACCTGGTGCCCCGGGAGAACGGCGAGCTAGTCGTCGGCGCCACCAGCGAGGAACTGGGCTGGGACACCACGGTGACCGCGGGGGGCGTGTACGAGCTGCTGCGGGACGCGCACGAGCTGATTCCGGGGATCACCGAACTGCCGCTGACCGAGACGCGGGCGGGGCTGCGGCCGGGCTCCCCCGACAACGCGCCGCTGCTCGGGCCGACCGGACTCGACGGGCTGCTGCTGGCCACCGGGCACTTCCGCAACGGCGTGCTGCTCACGCCGGTCACCGGCGACGCCATGGCGCACGTCCTGGCCACCGGGGAGCTCCCCGAGGAGGCCCGCCCCTTCACGCCGAAGCGCTTCGGCGCCGTACTCACGGAGCAGCCCGCATGAGCGTCCCTCTCACCATCTCGGTCAACGGGGAGCGCCGTGAGATCGCGCCCGGCACGGCGCTCGACGCCCTCGTGAAGACCCTCACCGCGGCGCCCTCCGGGGTCGCCGCCGCGCTCAACGAAACCGTCGTCCCGCGCGCGGAGTGGCCGTCCACGGCCCTGCGCGAGGGTGACCGCGTCGAAGTCCTCACCGCCGTCCAAGGAGGCTGAACCATGGCCGACGATCCCTTCGTCCTCGGCGGTACGTCCTTCTCGTCCCGCCTGATCATGGGTACGGGCGGTGCGCCCAGCCTCGACGTGCTGGAACGGGCGCTGGTCGCCTCCGGCACGGAGCTGACGACCGTCGCGATGCGGCGCGTCGATCCCGGGGTGCACGGGTCCGTGCTGTCGGTCCTCGAGAAGCTCGGCGTGCGGGTGCTGCCGAACACGGCGGGCTGCTTCACGGCGGGCGAGGCAGTGCTGACGGCCCGGCTGGCGCGGGAGGCGCTGGGCACCGATCTCATCAAGCTGGAGGTCATCGCCGACGAGCGGACCCTGCTGCCGGATCCGATCGAGCTGCTGGACGCGGCGGAGACGCTGGTCGACGACGGGTTCACGGTGCTGCCGTACACGAACGACGACCCCGTGCTCGCGCGGAAGCTGGAGGACGCGGGGTGTGCGGCCGTCATGCCGCTCGGGTCGCCGATCGGATCGGGGCTGGGGATCCGCAATCCGCACAACTTCCAGCTGATCGTCGAGCACGCGCGTGTGCCGGTGATTCTGGACGCGGGGGCCGGTACGGCGTCCGATGTGGCGTTGGCCATGGAGCTGGGGTGTTCGGGGGTGATGCTGGCGTCGGCCGTGACGCGGGCGCAGGAGCCGGAGGTGATGGCCTCGGCGATGCGGCACGCGGTGGAGGCGGGGCGGTTGGCTCGGCTGGCGGGGCGGATTCCCCGGCGACATTTCGCGTCCGCATCATCGCCTGCGGCGGGCCTGGCCGTGTTGGACCCCGAGCGACCTGCGTTCTGAGCGGGGTCGCAGTCCCGTTTTGTCTCCCAGCCGCGCACCACCCGTTTGGTGTCGGCCAAGAGCTTGACATTTCCTGTGGGGGTTCGGGGCCATCGGCGGCTGCAGGTTCGTGCCGCGAGCTTCACCGGTTCGCGTGCTTCGCGTCACAGGTCGGCTGCAGTACCGCTGCTGTCGCGGTGGAAGCGGGTGAGGGTGTCAGTCGGCGCTCGTAGACTCGCCTGCGTGGATATGACCCTTCAGGACCCTCTCGTCGGGCAGGTGCTCGACGGCCGTTATCGCGTCGACGCGCGGATCGCCGTCGGCGGGATGGCCACGGTCTACCGGGCCCTGGACACCCGACTGGACCGGATCCTCGCGCTCAAGGTGATGCATCCGACGCTGGCGGCGGACGGGGCGTTCGTGGAGCGGTTCATACGGGAGGCGAAGTCCGTCGCGCGGCTCGCCCACCCCAACGTCGTGCAGGTCTTCGACCAGGGGACCGACGGGTCGTACGTGTATCTAGCCATGGAGTACATCGCCGGGTGCACCCTGCGCGACGTGCTGCGTGAGCGCGGGGCGCTGCAGCCGCGGGCCTCGCTGGACATCCTGGAGCCGGTGCTCGCCGCGCTGGGCGCCGCACACCGCGCCGGCTTCGTGCACCGGGACATGAAGCCAGAGAACGTGCTGATAGGGGACGACGGCCGGGTCAAGGTGGCCGACTTCGGGCTCGTGCGGTCGGTGGACACCGTGACCAGTACGACGGGCGCTGTCCTCGGGACCGTGTCGTACCTCGCGCCCGAGCAGATCGAGAGCGGGACCGCCGATCCGCGCGTCGACGTGTACGCGTGCGGTGTGGTGCTGTACGAGATGCTGACCGGACAGAAGCCGCACGACGGGGACTCCCCCGCCGCCGTGCTCTACAAGCACCTCCACGAGGACGTGCCGCCGCCCTCGGCCACCGTGCCGGGGACGGCGTACGAGCTGGACGAACTGGTCGCCGCCGCCACCGCGCGCACGCCGGAGATCCGGCCGCACGACGCCGTAGCGCTGCTCGCCTACGTGCGTCACGCCCGCGCGGGTCTGAGCGCCGAGCAGCTGGACGCGATGCCGCCGCAGGCGCTGACCGCGCAGCACGACATCGCCGAGGACCGTACGAGCGTGATACCGCGCTCGCTGACGGTGCCGCGGCCGCTGCCCGTCAACGAGGACGAGCCCGACGGGAGCGTCCACCGGACCAGCCGCCTCGCCGTCCCGCCCGCCCCGCCGGGGCGGCGGCCGTCGCGGCCCGGGCGCGGGCTGATCACGCTCGTCGTCGCCGTGCTGGTGGTCTTCGGGGTGGGAGCCGGGGTCTGGTACATCAACTCCGGGCAGTTCACGCGGGTCCCGCCGCTGCTGGCGAAGACCGAGGCGCAGGCCAGGGACCGGCTGAAGCAGGCCGGGCTCGACGTCAAGCAGGTCAGGCACGCCTACAGCGACACGGTGCAGCGCGGCACGGTCATCAGTACCGACCCCGCCGCCGGAAAGCGCATCCGCAGCAATGACTCGGTGACGCTGACCATCTCCGACGGCCCGGAGACGGTGAAGGTGCCCGGCCTCGAAGGCCGCACGCTGGCCGCGGCGAGGGCGCTGCTGCGGAAGGACGGTCTCCAGCCCGGCATGGTCACGCGCGCGTTCAGCGACAGCGTCCCGCGGGGCTCGGTGATCAGCACCGACCCGCAGACCGGCACCACGCGCCGCGCGGGCTCGGCGGTCGCGCTCGTCGTCAGCAAGGGCAGCCCCGTGGACGTGCCGGACGTCACCGGTGAGGACCTGGACAGCGCCAAGCAGGACCTGCAGAACGCCGGGCTGCGGGTGCGGATCGCCGCGCAGGCGGTCAACTCCGAGTTCGACAAGGGCGCGATCGCCGAGCAGACCCCGGCGGGCGACAGCCAGGCCGCCGAGGGCGACACAGTGACGCTGACGCTGTCCAAGGGCCCCGAGATGGTCGAGGTGCCGGACGTGGTCGGGGCCGGTGTCGACGACGCGAAGCAGTCGCTGGAGCAAGCCGGCTTCAAGGTCAAGGAGGACCGGGGTCTGCTCGGCTTGTTCGGCGACACGGTGAAGGACCAGTCGGTGAACGGCGGCGACACGGCCCCCAAGGGCTCGACGATCACGATCACCATCCGCTGACGAGGGCGTTTCCCTGGTGCCGAATACGGCGTGACACCCTGAACGGGTGAACAAGCAGCCCGGCATTCCCGCCCCCTCCCGCAACCCCGTCGGCGGTCACGTCCCCGTGGCCGGTGGTCTGCACTCCGTCGGGCTGTCGTACGCACGGGAGCTGAAGGCCGAGGCCGCGCAGGTCTTCGTGGCCAATCCGCGCGGCTGGGCGACCCCGGCCGGGAATCCGCGGCAGGACGAGGAGTTCCGGGCGGCGTGTGCCGAGGAGTCGATCCCGGCGTACGTGCACGCGCCCTACCTGATCAACTTCGGTTCGCACACCGAGGCGACCGTGGAGAAGTCGGTGGAGTCGCTTCGGCACTCGTTGCGGCGCGGGCGCGCGATCGGCGCGCTCGGCGTGGTCGTGCACACGGGCAGCGCGACCGGCGGGCGGCCGCGGGAGGTCGCGCTGAAGCAGGTACGGGAGCACATGCTGCCGCTCCTCGAGGAGCTCACGCACGACGACGACCCGTACCTGCTCCTGGAGTCCACGGCCGGACAGGGGGCCTCGCTCTGCTCCCGCACCTGGGACTTCGGGCCGTACTTCGAGGCGCTGGACGCGCATCCGCGGCTGGGCGTGTGCCTGGACACCTGCCACATCTTCGCCGCTGGGCACGATCTGACCGGTCCGAGCGGTATGCACCAGACCCTGGACCTGCTGGTGGACACGGTCGGCGAGGGTCGACTGAGGCTGATCCACGCCAACGACTCCAAGGACGTGGTGGGCGCACACAAGGACCGCCACGAGAACATCGGCTCCGGCCACATAGGCGAGGACCCGTTCCGGGCGCTGATGACCCACCCCGCGACGGCAGGCGTACCACTGATCATCGAGACCCCCGGCGGCAAGGAGGGGCACGCGGCGGACGTGGCGCGGCTGAAGAAGCTGAGAGATCGCCGTCCCTGAGGCGGAGGACCTCGACCCGAAGGCGGAGGACCTCGACGCCGAGGCGGAATACCCAATGAGGAATACCCCCGGGGGGTATATGGTTCCTACTCGTCACAGGAACCGTTCACTCGGCACAGGGGGCACCATGTCGCACGAGGCGCACGCGCAGCACGGCGAAGCACACGCACACCACCACGCTCACCTTCCCGCGGCCACCTGGTCCATGGCCGTTCAGGCCACCCTGCACTGCCTCACCGGGTGTGCCATCGGTGAGGTGCTGGGCATGGTGATCGGTACGGCGTTCGGCTGGGGGAATCTCGCGACCACGGTGCTGGCGATCGTGCTGGCCTTCTTCTTCGGGTACTCGCTCACCCTGCGCGGCGTGCTGCGGGCCGGCGTGGACTTCCGTACCGCCTTCCGCGTGGCGCTGGCCGCGGACACGCTGTCCATCGCCGTGATGGAGCTGATCGACAACGGGGTGATCGTGCTCTGGCCGGACGCGATGGACGCACAGCTCGGCGACCTGCTGTTCTGGGGCTCGCTGGCGATCTCGCTGGCGATCGCCTTCGTGGTCACGACGCCGGTCAACAAGTGGACCATCGGGCGGGGCAAGGGGCATGCGGTGATGCATCAGTACCACCACTGACGTACGACGCCGGGATCAGAGCTCGGGGCCGTCCCCGGGCTCTTCCTGGTAGGAGTAGCGCTGTTCCTTCCAGGGGTCGCCGATGTTGTGGTAGCCGCGCTCCTCCCAGAAGCCGCGGCGGTCGGCGGTCATGTACTCCACGCCGCGCACCCACTTGGGGCCCTTCCAGGCGTAGAGATGGGGGACGACCAGGCGGACCGGGAAGCCGTGCTCGGCGGTGAGGAGTTCGCCGTCCTTGTGGGTCGCGAAGATCGTGCGGTCGGCGGCGAAGTCCAGGAGGCGGAGGTTGGAGCTGAAGCCGTACTCCGCCCAGACCATCACATGGGTGACGTCGGGCGCGGGCGGGGCGGCCTCCAGGATCGCGCTCGCCGGGACGCCGCCCCACTCGGCCCCGAGCATGCTGAACTTCGTCACGCAGTGCAGATCGGCCACGACGGTCGCGTACGGCAGGGCCGTGAACTCCTCGTGGGTCCAGCAGTGCTTGTCGCCGTCGGCGGTGGTACCGAAGACCCTGAACTCCCAGCGCTCGGGCCGGAACTTGGGCACCGGCCCGTAGTGCGTGACCGGCCAGCCGCGCTGCAGTCGCTGCCCCGGCGGAAGCTCGGACCGTACGGCCTCGGAAGATTCTCCAGACTCGCGCTCCACCGGGTGACCCATGTCTCCATCCTGACAGACCTTGGGCAGTGCCCTTGACCAGGCATCCCCGAACCGGACAAATGACATCAGGCATGCACTTACGTACTAAGTACGCACTTACTGGACGATCTTCTGCGCCGGTGCAATCATTCGCCGCAAACTCCCCGTTTCCCCCATTCGGAAGGAGCCTCTGCGATGCAGGGCGACCCCGAGATCATCGAGTTCCTCAACGAGCAGCTCACCGGCGAGCTCACCGCGATCAACCAGTACTTCCTGCACGCGAAGATGCAGGAGAACTTCGGCTGGTACAAACTCGCCAAGTACACGCGGCACGAGTCGTTCGACGAGATGAAGCACGCCGAGGTGCTCACCGACCGGATCCTGTTCCTGGAGGGCCTGCCCAACTACCAGCGGCTCTTCCATGTACGGGTGGGACAGACCGTCAAGGAGATGTTCGAGGCGGACCGGCAGATCGAGGTGGAGGCGATCGACCGGCTGCGGCGCGGTATCAAGGTGATGCGCGAGAAGGGCGACATCACGTCCGCGAACATCTTCGAGTCGATCCTCGAGGACGAGGAACACCACATCGACTATCTGGACACCCAGCTGGAACTGCTGGAGAAGCTCGGCGAGGCGCTCTACATCGCTCAGATCATCGAGCAGCCGGAGAGCTAGGCCGCCTCGACAGAGCTACGCAGCCTCGTCCAGCCGCGCGGCACCGGCTTCGTCCAGCCTCGCGACCACGGGCTCGGACAGGATCGGCTTGCCCTGATCGGCCAGCTCACGGCGCGGGCACGCCCCACGGCCGAGGATCGCCTGGATACGCCGTACGCACGAACCGCAGTCGGTGCCAGCCTTGCAGGCCGACGCTATCTGGCGGGGGGTGCAGGCACCGTCCTCCGCGTGCTGCTTGACCTGCTGCTCGGTGATGCCGAAGCAACTGCAGACGTACACGCGGTTCACCTCCCACCGGGATCGGTCGTTATTGCCATCCCGTTGATCGGTGAGGCTAACCTAACCTTACCTGTCACACAGGACCCGTAAAAGTAGGCTGGGGCGCGGATCGTATGTGATCCGCGCCCCACCTCACGTCCCGGTAACAGGCCCTCCGGTCACTGGTCCCTGTACATCTCGGCGACGAGGAAGGCCAGGTCGAGCGACTGGCTGCGGTTCAGGCGCGGGTCGCAGGCCGTCTCGTAGCGCTGGTGCAGATCGTCGACGAAGATCTCGTCGCCGCCGCCCACGCACTCGGTGACGTCGTCACCGGTGAGCTCCACATGGATGCCGCCCGGGTGCGTGCCCAGCGACTTGTGGACCTCGAAGAAGCCCTTGACCTCGTCGAGCACGTCGTCGAAGCGGCGGGTCTTGTGACCGGAGGCCGCCTCGAAGGTGTTGCCGTGCATCGGGTCGGTCACCCAGGCCACGGTGGCGCCCGACGCGGTGACCTTCTCGACCAGCTCGGGGAGCTTGTCGCGGACCTTGTCAGCGCCCATGCGGACGATGAACGTCAGCCGGCCCGGCTCGCGCTCCGGGTCGAGGCGCTCGATGTACTGCAGCGCCTGCTCGGCCGCGGTCGTCGGGCCGAGCTTGATGCCGATCGGGTTGCTGATCTTCGAGGCGAACTCGATGTGCGCGCCGTCCAGCTGCCGGGTGCGCTCACCGATCCACACCATGTGGCCGGAGACGTCGTACAGCTTGCCGGTGCGGGAGTCGACCCTGGTCAGGGCGGACTCGTAGTCGAGGAGCAGCGCCTCGTGCGAGGCGTAGAACTCGACCGTCTTGAACTCCTCCGGCTCGGCGCCGCAGGCCCGCATGAAGTTCAGCGCGTTGTCGATCTCGCGAGCGAGCTGCTCGTAGCGCTGGCCGGACGGGGACGACTTCACGAAGTCCTGGTTCCAGGCGTGCACTTGGCGCAGGTCGGCGTAGCCGCCGGTGGTGAAGGCGCGCACCAGGTTCAGCGTGGACGCCGAGGCGTTGTACATCCGCTTCAGCCGCTCCGGGTCGGGGATGCGGCTGGCCTCGGTGAAGTCGAAGCCGTTGACCGAGTCGCCCCGATACACCGGGAGGGTCACGCCGTCGCGGGTCTCGACCGGCTTGGAGCGCGGCTTGGAGTACTGACCGGCGATACGGCCGACCTTGACCACCGGCACGGACGCGGCGTACGTCAGCACGGCACCCATCTGCAGCAGCGTCTTGAGCTTGTTGCGGATGTGGTCGGCGGAGATCCCGTCGAAGGCCTCGGCGCAGTCGCCACCTTGGAGGAGGAACGCCTCTCCCTTGGCGACGGCCGCCAGCCGGGAGCGCAGCAGGTCGCACTCGCCCGCGAAGACGAGCGGCGGATACGACTCGAGGTCCGCGATCACTGCGCGCAGAGCCTCGGGGTCGGGGTACTCGGGCTGCTGCGCCGCGGGCAGGTCTCGCCAGGTGTTGCCAGCGCTCGCGCTGGTCTTAGCGTTCACGGTCACGTCCTCAACATTACGGGGTCGTGTCGGGCGTCCCGCCCCATGCTCAGCAATTGAGACACCGGGTACACCAGTCGGACACGGGGGCTTGGGGTACGCTGCCTGGCATGTTCGCGCACTCGATCCAGAACTGGTGGTGGACCGCTCATCCGGCGGCCCACTGACTGCGCGTACGCAAGAATTCGCGAAGGCCGCCCGAGGGGCGGCCTTCGGCGTTTCCGGAGTCCGCTCCTCCCAGCGAGAAGGAAAACGGACCCATGCAGTTGCTCGACCTGCTCGAGGATCCCCGCCCGTTCGCCCTGCTGCGCCGTCGTACACCGGGCCATGACGAGAACACCGTGGAGGTGTTCCTCGGCCCGGTCGGCACGTACGACCGTCTCGCCGACCTGCCCGACGAGGGGCTGGCGCTGATCCCGTACCGGCAGATCCGCGAGCGGGGCTTCGACGTCCGCGACGACGGCACGCCGCTGGCGGTGCTGACGCCGACCGAGTCGTACTCACTGCCTCTCGCGGAGGCCCTGGCCCAGTTGCCGACGCACGAGGTGCGCGTCGAGGGCGGCGGCTTCGACGTCGGGGACGAGGAGTACGGCGGGATCGTCGGGCGGGTGCTGCGCGAGGAGATCGGGCGCGGCGAGGGCGCGAACTTCGTGATCCGGCGGACGTACGAGGGTGAGATCCCCGGGTTCGGCCGGGCCGACGCGCTCGCCCTGTTCCGGCGGCTCCTCGAGGGCGAGCGGGGCGCGTACTGGACGTTCGTCGTGCACACCGGAAATGAGCAAGGGCCCGAAGGACCTTCCTTGGAAGGCCAGGGGCGGAAGACGGGCGGGCGGACGCTGGTCGGGGCGAGTCCCGAGGTGCATGTGCGGATGTCCGGCGGGACGGTCGTGATGAACCCGATCAGCGGGACGTACCGCTATCCCGCCGAGGGGCCGACGCCCGAGCATCTGCTGCGCTTCCTCGCCGACGGCAAGGAGATCGAGGAGCTGTCGATGGTCGTCGACGAGGAGCTCAAGATGATGTGCACCGTCGGCGACATGGGTGGTGTCGTGATCGGCCCGCGGCTGAAGGAGATGGCGCACCTCGCGCACACCGAGTACGAGCTGCGCGGCAAGTCGTCGCTGGACGCGCGGGAGGTCCTGAAGGAGACCATGTTCGCCGCGACCGTCACCGGGTCGCCGGTGCAGAACGCCTGCCGGGTCATCGAGCGGCACGAGACTGGTGGGCGCGGTTACTACGGCGGGGCGCTGGCCCTCCTCGGCCGCGACTCCGGCGGGGCCCAGACCCTCGACTCCCCCATCCTCATCCGCACCGCCGACATCGACCCGGCCGGCCGCCTGCGCGTCCCGGTCGGCGCGACGCTCGTGCGCGGATCGGACCCGGCGAGCGAGGTCGCGGAGACCCATGCCAAGGCGGCGGGGGTGCTGGCCGCGCTGGGCGTACAGCCGTCCCGGCCGCGCGCGGAGTCCGTACGACCGCGGCTCGCCGACGACCCCCGGGTGCGGGCCGCGCTGGACGGCCGCCGGGCCTCCCTCGCCCCCTTCTGGCTGCGGATGCAGGAGCGGTCCCAGGTCCTGACGGGCCACGCGCTGGTCGTGGACGGCGAGGACACCTTCACGGCGATGCTCGCGCACGTGCTGCACTCGGGCGGCCTCGACGTGACCGTCCGGCGCTACGACGAGTCGGGTCTGCGGGACGCGGTGCTCGCACACGAGGGCCCGGTCGTGCTCGGCCCCGGACCGGGTGACCCGTCCGACCTGGACGACCCCAAGATGCGGTTCCTGCGGGGGCTGACCGCCGAGGTGCTCCGAGGGCACCGGCACGCGGTGCTCGGCGTGTGCCTCGGGCACGAGCTGATCGCGGCCGAGCTGGGGCTGGAGATCGTCCGCAAGGAGGTGCCGTACCAGGGGGCGCAGACGACGGTCGACCTGTTCGGGCGCCCCGAGACCGTCGGCTTCTACAACAGCTTCGTGGCGCACTGCGACGACGAGGCGCTGCGGGAGCTGGCCGCGCACGGCGTCGAGGTGAGCCGGGCGGCGAACGGTGAGGTGCATGCCGTACGGGGGCCGGGGTTCGCGGGCGTCCAGTTCCATCCGGAGTCGGTGCTGACGCTGAACGGGGCCGCGGTCGTCCGGGACCTCATCGGTCAGCTGCGCGGCACGAGCACGTTCTCCGAGCGGCGACCGGCCTCGTAGTCGAGGACGTTGCACACCGTGGCGTGGATGATCTGGCCGACGGCGTCCTCGGTGTAGTACGCCTGGTGCGAGGTGACCAGGACGTTGGGGAAGGTGACCAGGCGGGCCAGGGTGTCGTCGTCGACGGCCTCCAGGGACTTGTCGAGGAAGAACAGGCCCGCCTCCGCCTCGTAGACGTCGAGGCCGACACCGGTGAAGCGGCCCTCGCGCAGTTCGGCGACGAGGGCCGCGGTGTCGATGAGGCCGCCGCGGCTGGAGTTCACCAGGATCGCGTCGTCCTTCATGGACTTGAGGGCGTCCGCGTCGATGAGATGGCTGGTCTGGGGCATCAGCGGCACATGCAGGCTGATGAGGTCGGACTCGGCGAGGAGCCGCTCCTTGGGGACGTACGTCATGCCGAGTTCCGCACAGGCCGGGTTCTCGGCGATGTCCCAGCCGAGCAGGCGCATCCCGAAGCCGTGGGCGATCCGGGCGAACGCCTCGCCGATCTTGCCGGTGCCGAGGACGCCGGCGGTGCGGCCGTGCATGTCGCGGCCCATCAGTCCGTCGAGCCGGAAGTCGAAGTCACGCGTGCGGGTGGAGGCGCGGACGATACGGCGGTTGACGGCCATGGCCAGCGTCCAGGCGAACTCGGCGACCGAGTACGGGGAGTAGTACGAGACGCGGGCGACCGTGATGCCCAGGCGCTCGGCGACGTCGAGGTCGATGTTGTTGAAGCCGGTGGAGCGCTGGGCGACCATCTGGGTGCCGCCGACCGCGAGGGTCTGCATGACGCGGTGGCCGAGGTCGCAGTTGACGCTGGTGCAGATCACTTCGTGGCCGGCGGCGATGGGGGCGGTGTCCTCGTTGAGGAAGACGTCCACGCAGCGGACGTCGTGGTGACCCTGGAAGGCCCGCTCGATGAGAGGCATCTCGTCGGACTGGACACCGAAAGCCACGATCTCCACAACTGCTCCCGCCGTACTGGGCCATGGGCCGCCGAATATACGGCCCACAGCCCCGGAGCGCCGGTTCAGCCGAAGAAGACCCCCACCTCCGCGTACAGCTCGGGATCCACCGTCTTCAGTTTGGATGTGGCGTCCGCGATCGGGACTCGGACGATGTTCGTGCCGCGCAGAGCGACCATCTTGCCGAAGTCGCGCTCGTGGACGGCGTCGATGGCGTGCAGGCCGAAGCGGGTGGCGAGCCAGCGGTCGAAGGCGCTCGGCGTGCCGCCGCGCTGGACGTGGCCGAGAACCGTGGTGCGGGCCTCCTTGCCGGTGCGCTTCTCGATCTCCTTGGCCAGCCACTCGCCGACGCCGGACAGCCGCACATGGCCGAAGGAGTCCTGCGACCCGTCCTTGAGCACGACGTCGCCGTCCTTCGGCATCGCGCCCTCGGCGACGACCACGATCGGGGCGTACGACGCCTTGAACCGCGAGGTCACCCAGGCGCACACCTGCTCGACGTCGAAGCGGTGCTCGGGGATGAGGATGACGTTGGCGCCGCCCGCGAGCCCGGAGTGGATGGCGATCCAGCCGGCATGACGGCCCATCACCTCGACGACCAGGACGCGCATATGGGACTCGGCAGTGGTGTGCAGCCGGTCGATGGCCTCCGTGGCGATGCCCACGGCGGTGTCGAAGCCGAAGGTGTAGTCGGTGGCGGAGAGGTCGTTGTCGATGGTCTTCGGCACGCCGACGCACGGCACGCCGTACTCGTCGGCCAGCCGCGCGGCCACGCCCAGGGTGTCCTCGCCGCCGATGGTGATGAGCGCCTCGACCTCCTGCTTGGCGAGGTTCTCCTTGATGCGGCGGATGCCGTCCTGCATCTTGAGGGGGTTGGTCCGGGAGGAGCCGAGGATGGTGCCGCCGCGGGGCAGGATGCCGCGCACGGCGGGGATGTCGAGGCGGACCGTGTCGCCTTCGAGGGGGCCCCGCCAGCCGTCCCGGAAGCCGACGAAGTCATAGCCGTATTCCTGGACGCCCTTGCGGACGACGCCCCGGATGACGGCGTTGAGTCCGGGGCAGTCGCCGCCTCCGGTCAGTACTCCGACCCGCATGGAATTGTCCCTTCGCCGCGGTTACCTGACGCTCACTCACGGTAAAGGTGGGTCACGTCACACAGCGAGAGGCGGGCAGGGTGATTCCAGTGAATTGTCGGAACGCCGCTCAGTCGGCCGGTGTCACGTCGGCCGGTCTACTCCTCGTCGAGCCCGCGCTCTATCGCGTACCGGACCAGTTCGACCCTGTTGTGCAGCTGGAGCTTGCCGAGGGTGTTCTGGACGTGGTTCTGGACCGTGCGGTGGGAGATGACGAGGCGTTCGGCGATCTGCTTGTAGCTCAGGCCCTTGGCGACCAGGCGCAGCACCTCGGTCTCGCGGTCGGTCAGCCGCGGTGCGCCCGGCGCGTCCGTGTCCGGGGCGGGGCCGGGCTCGGCTGCCAGCCGCCGGTACTCGCCCAGGACCAGTCCGGCGAGGCCGGGCGTGAACACCGGGTCGCCGACGGCCGTACGGCGCACCGCGTCCAGGAGTTCCTCGGTGGAGGCCGACTTCAGCAGATAGCCCGTCGCGCCCGACTTCACGGCTTCCAGGACGTCGGCGTGCTCGCCGCTGGCCGACAGCACCAGGACGCGCAGCGCCGGGTCGGCGCCGACCAGTTCCTTGCAGACCTGGACGCCGGGCTTGGCGGGCAGGTTCAGGTCCAGGACGAGGACGTCGGGACCGACGGCCCGTGCGCGGCGCACTGCCTGCTCGCCGTCCCCGGCGGTGGCGACCACGTCGAAGCCCGACGCGGTCAGGTCCCGGGCGACCGCGTCGCGCCACATGGGGTGGTCGTCGACCACCATGACCTTGATCGGGCCCTGCTGCTGCGTCATCGCCGCTCCGCCTTCCCCCGCGCCTTTTCGGCGTCCTTCGGTACCTTCAGTTCGACCTCCGTGCCCTGGCCGGGCACCGAGATCAGCTCGGCACTGCCGCCCAGGTCGCGCAGCCGACCCCGGATCGACTGGGCCACCCCGAGCCGCCCCTCGCCCTCGGCCTGCGCGAGCCGCCCCTCGGGGATGCCGGGGCCGTCGTCCCTTACGGTCACCACGACCGCGTCCGGCTCCTCCTCGACCAGGATCCAGGCCCGCGCGTCCTCCCCGGCATGTCTGCGCACATTGTCCAGGGCGGCACCGACAGCGGCGGCCAGCTCCCGCGCGGCGCCGGGCGGCAGCGGCACCGGGGCACCGGGCTCGGCGAGGCTGACCCGGGCACCGGCGTACGGGGCGAGGAGCGTGCGCAGATCGACGGGGGCGGTGGGGTCGACGGCGTCGTCCGGTTCTTCCACGGCCCGTACGACCGCGCCCTCGGCCGCGTCCTCCGAGGCGCGCGAGACCGGGACCATGCCGCCGGAGACCAGGGTGCGCAGGGCCACCTCCTGCTCCCCCGCCATGCGTCCCAGTTCCGCCGCCTCCCCGCCGAGCACCGCGCCGCGGCGCTGCACCATCGTCAGCACCTGGAGCACGCTGTCGTGGATGTCGCGGGCGAGCCGCTCCCGTTCCCGGGTGGCGGCCTCGATCTCCAGGGCACGGGCCAGGGTGCGCTCGGAGGCACGGGCGACCTCCACGACGTACCCGATGGCGATGGAGGCGACCCAGACGAGGATCACGTTGTGGACCGTGTCGCGGGCCGGGACGCCCCGCTCGAACAGGTTGGCGCAGGCCACGATGGTGGACGCGAACGCCGCCCAGCGCCAGCCGCCCTTGATGGCGAAGGCCAGCACGGAGCCCGCGGTCCATATCGACGGCAGGGTCGGACCGCCCTCGGCGACGTGATGGCTGTGGGCGAGCGGGGTGAGCAGGATGCCGGTGAGCGCGATCGTCAGGTCGACGGCGAGGAAGCGCTTGGTGCAACTCGCCGCGCCCGCCACCCTGGGAAGGGTGGCGAAGGTCCACACGAACAGGACCGCGAAGTAGGCGACGGCGACCCAGGGGTTGTCGTCGCGGTCGTGCCGGTCGTACGCGCTGACGTACAGGCCGATGGCGTACAACATCGTCAGGACGCGGTACCCGGCGAGCGCACGCCACAACGGCTGCTCGACGGACATCCTCATGACGCGCTCGCGTCCGGCCACGCCCCCCACCCCCCGGTGCCCGTCTGCCCTGTCTAGGACTCGGTCTTCGCCTTCTCTGCCTTCTCCGCCTTGGCCGCCTCCGCGATCTGCCGCTTGGCCGCGGTGGCGTACATGTCAACGTACTCCTGGCCGGAGAGCTTCATGATCTCGTACATGACCTCGTCGGTCACCGCGCGCAGGACGAAGCGGTCGTGCTCCATGCCCTGGTAGCGGCTGAAGTCGAGCGGCTTGCCGATGCGGATGCCCGGCCGCATCAGCTTCGGCATCACCTTGCCGGGCGGCTGGATCTTCTCGGTGTCGATCATCGCGACGGGGATGACGGGCGCGCTGCTGGCGAGCGCCACGCGCGCGAGGCCGCCGGGCTTGCCGCGGTACAGCCGGCCGTCGGGCGAGCGCGTGCCCTCCGGATAGATGCCGAACAGCTCACCGCGTTCGAGGACCTCGAGGCCGCTCTTGATGGCGGCCTCGCCCGCGCCTCGCGCGCCGGAGCGGTCCACCGGGAGCTGGCCGACGCCCTTGAAGAAGGCCGCGGTCAGCCGTCCCTTGATGCCCGGCGTGGTGAAGTACTCCGCCTTCGCGATGAAGGTGACCTTGCGGTCGAGCACCGCGGGCAGGAAGAACGAGTCCGAGAAGGACAGGTGATTGCTCGCCAGGATGGCGGGGCCCTCGGCCGGGATGTTCTCCATCCCCTCCACCCAGGGCCGGAAGGCGATCCTCAGCGGTCCCCCGATGGCGACCTTCATCGTGCCGTACAACAACCGCGTGCCTCCTGTTTCCGTCGCTCAGACCTTAACCCGCGGCGGGGTGGAAGGAGCCGACGACCCTGGTCGGTGTCAGTGCGGTCGCGTACGGTGAATCACATCCGCAGTCGTCGTTCACGTCCCGCTCATGAAGAGGAGCCCCAAAGGTGCCGGTCCTCCCCGGAGCCGAGCCGTACCACCACGAGGGCACAGAGGTGGGTGTCCTCTTCTGTCACGGCTTCACCGGCTCGCCCCAGTCGCTGCGCCCCTGGGCGGAGCACCACGCGGCGCACGGCCTGACCGTGTCGCTGCCGCTGCTGCCCGGGCACGGCACGCGCTGGGAGGACATGCAGCTCACGGGCTGGCAGGACTGGTACGCGGAGGTGGACCGCGAGCTGCGCGTCCTGCGCGAGCGCTGCGCGGTGGTGTTCGTGACGGGCCTGTCGATGGGCGGGGCGCTGGCGCTGCGGCTGGCCGCCAAGCACGGGGACGCGATCGCCGGCGTGGTGGTCGTCAACCCGGCGAACAAGGTGCACGGCCTGTCGGCGTACGCCCTTCCGGTGGCCCGGCACCTGGTGCGCACGACGAAGGGCATCGCCAGCGACATCGCGAAGCCGGGCGCGGCGGAGGTGGGGTACGACAGAGTGCCGTTGCACGCGGCCCACTCCCTGCGGAACTTCTTCCGGCTGCTGGACGGGGAGTTGCCACAGGTCACCCAGCCGCTGCTGCTCCTGCACAGCGCCCAGGACCATGTGGTGCCGCCCGCCGACTCGGCCCGCGTGCTGAGCCGGGTGTCGTCGACGGACGTGACAGAGATAGTGCTGGAACAGAGTTACCACGTGGCGACGTTGGACCAAGACGCGGACCGGATCTTCGAGGAGAGCCTCGACTTCATAGACCGGCTCGCACCCAGTGTCGGCAAGGAAGGGACGGCCTCAGTTGGCTGAGCACGACTCCGACCGCGAGGACCGCGAGCCGGACGAGCAGGGCGTGCCCTTCGACGAGGAGGCCGCCTGGCAGGCGATCGTCTCCGGGTACGGCGACGAGCCGCCGGATCCGCCGGGCGCCAAGCCGTTCAAGGCGATCGAGGATCTCGCGCTGCCCGAGACCGGGCCGAACGAGCGGCACGACGACGCCGCCGACGACGCGGACTCCGACGCCGCCGACACCGGGGAGCAGCAGCCCGCCAAGCCCGTGGGCAGCTCCGTCGCGTTCGCGCCGGGTGTCGGGCCGCGTGACTACACGGCGCCCGAGCCGTCCGAGGACGATTTCGAGGAGGACGACGAGGGCCACTTCGTGCCGCCCGAGCCGCCGCCGCTGCCCATGGCCGACACGACCGCCAAGTTCGCCTGGCTGGGCGTGGTCGGCGGGCCGATCCTGCTTTTGGTGGCGGTGCTGCTCGGCTGGGACATGACGTGGTGGCTGACGACGCTGGGCATCGGCGGCTTCCTCGGCGGGTTCGTCACGCTGGTGACACGGATGAAGACGGACGACGACGAGGACGACGATCCGGGGCGCGGCGCGGTCGTCTAGTGCGCGGGGATTCTGAGGGCGGCCAGGACCGGAAGGTGGTCCGTGGCCGCCCTCAGGTCTGTGTCGGTGACGCCGGGGAGGGCGAGAGGTACTCCGCAGCCCAGCACCTCGATGCCCTTCGTCGCGAAGATCGCGTCGATGCGCTGGTGGGGTGCGCTGGGCGTGGACGTGTATTCGCCGCCCCAGGGGACGGTGGCGAAGCAGTCCTGGAGGCCATCCGCCAGGCGCCGGAAGGTGCGGTCGCCGGGGCGTTCGTTGAGGTCGCCGCCCGCGATCGCGTGTCCGACGCCCATGCCGGCGAGCCGGTCGAGGAGCATGCCGCCCTGCTCGTAGCGCTCGTCCTTCTGCAGAGAGAGGTGGCAGCTGAGCACGCCGAGGCGGGCGTCGCCGAAGCGGACGACCGCGGTGGCGAAGCCGCGGCGGTGCAGGCCGGGGGTGAGCGGGAGGAGTACGTCCTCGCTGCGCTCGACCGTGGCGCGGAGGTTGCAGAGGATCGCGGGGCCTGCGGCGGTTGCGCCACCGGTGAGGATCACCTGGCCGGAGGCGGCCGCGAGGCGGGCGAGTTTCTTGCGCCAGCGAAAGAAGCGGGGGGCTTCCTGGACGAGGACCAGGTCGGGGGCGCAGGCGGTGATGACTCGGGCGAGGGCGGTGGTGTCGTCGCGCATCGAGCGGATGTTGTAGCTCAGTACGCGGACGACTGCGGAACCGTCGGGCTCAGTGTGGGAGTTGGGGAGCGGCGACATGTGGATCAATGTACGCCCACTGGCTCGGGGCGCGAGGTCTTGTGCGCGACTGCCGGTCGTCGGTGGCTGGTCGCGCTCACGCGGCGGAGCCGCATGTTTACACAGCCCCGCGCCCCTGAGGTAAGGAAAGCCGGCGGAGTTACATGATCGGATCCGGCTCGCGCGCCAGGTCCGCCGCGCCCACCAGCCCCGCCTCGTTGCCCAGTTGGGCCGCGATCACCTCGGCCACCGGGCGCCAGTTGCCGCCGACCAGCCAGCGCTTGTACGACTTCCGGATCGGGTCGAGGACCAGTTCGCCTTCGTCGGAGAGGCCGCCGCCGACGATGAACGCGGAGGGGTCGAAGAGGGAGGCCAGGTCGGCGAGGCCGGCGCCGGCCCAGCGGGCCAGTTCGCGGTAGGAGTCGACGGCGACCGGGTCGCCCTTGCGGGCGGCCGTGGAGATGTGCTTGCCCTCGATGCCGTCGGGGGTGCCGTCGCCGAGGCCGAGGAGGATCTCGGCGCTCTCGGGGGTGGCGTTGGCGCGCTGCTTGGCGTAGCGGACGAGGGCACGGCCGGAGGCGTACTGCTCCCAGCAGCCCTGCGAGCCGCAGCCGCACAGCAGGCCGTCCGGGACCATGCGGATGTGGCCGAACTCGGCGGCCACGCCGAAGTGCCCGCGGCGCAGCTTGTTGCCGATGATGATGCCGCCGCCGAGGCCGGTGCCGAGCGTGATGCAGATGACGTTGCGGTGGCCCTTGCCCGCACCGAACTTGTACTCGCCCCACGCGGCCGCGTTGGCGTCGTTCTCGACGACGACAGGGAGGCCGACTCGGGCCTCGACCTTCTCCTTCAGCGGCTCCTGTCGCCAGTCGATGTTCGGCGCGAAGTACACGGTGGAACGCTGCCGGTTCACATAGCCGGCCGCGCCGATGCCCACGCCGACGATCTCGTGCCCGGCGCGCGCGCCCTCGACGGCGGAGGCGATGGCGTCCACGATCCCCTCGGCGGTGCCCGGGGTCGGCACCTTGTGGGTCGAGAGGATGTTGCCTTCCTCGTCGACCACGCCGGCCGCGATCTTCGTGCCGCCGATGTCGACGCCGATGGTGAGTCCCATGAATCCCTCAGTTCCGGTCGAGCCCCGCTACGGCCAACCGTACCCGAGGCCCTGTCAGTCCAAGTCGATGCGTTCCCCGCCGCCGGTGCCCTCGCCTCGGTCGCGGTCGTCGCGTGGGTCGTTCTTCACGTCGTGCGTACGGCTCGTCCAGCGGTGCTCCTGGGCCTCGACGGCGGAGCGGTAGGCCGCCAGCAGTTCGTTGCCGGCCGCGGCCAAGTGGTCGAAGAAGTCCGGGTTGCGCTCGATGACGGGCTCGACGGCGGACTTCGCCTGCTGGACGACCTGCCGCACCACCTGCTGGGCGGCGGGTCCGGCGACCGGCCCGAGGAGCGGGGACTGGAGGCCGGACAGCTTGTCGGCGACGGCGTCGACGAATTTGCGCAGTTCCTCGGCGGCCGAGCCCGGGGGCGGGCCGTACTCGGCGCGGCGGCGGGCCTTCTCCGCCGCGAGGTCCTCGGCCACCGCCGTGGCCCAGGCATCGGCGTCGGTCGTCCGCACCTTTTCGGCCGCCTCCGCGTCCGGGGCGTCAGGTGTGGGGCGCTCTTCGCTCATGACGGACTCCTGACTACGGTTCGTCCCTACGACGTTACCCGAATGGGCGTGCGTCCTTCATCGTGTGCGGGCCGGACTTCACCGTGCTCGGGCCGGGCGCGGCCGTCGCTCCGGTGCCGGGCGAGCGGGAATCACCTCGCGCGCGGCCACAGGTCCGGATCCGGTGCGAACCGTATGCGCAGTTCATCCTCCCGCAGCGCGGCTCCGGCGACGGTGCAGCGGCGCAGGGCGGAGGGGAGCGGGACGAGCCGGCGGAACGGGCCCGCCGTGATCACGAGTTCGTCGCCGCGCCGGATCAGGTCGAGTTCTTCGCGTATCGCGCCGGGCAGCGGGATGTGCCAGACGAGCACGCCGTCCTCGGCGATGCGGTCGGCGACGGGCCACTCGACCGTGATGGGGCGTGTGTCGGCTCCGGGTACGGCGAGGGCGGCGAGGTCGTCGGTGCCGCGCGGGTCGCGGCCGAGGTGGGCGACCGGGTGGACGTCGTACGACTCCCGCCAGTCGGCGAGGGTCTTGCGCTGCTGGGCGACGAGGCCGGCGAGCCAGGTGTCCGGGGCGGTCTCGGGCAGCACGCGGTTGGCGACGACGGCCTCGGTGCGCAGACCGCGCAGGGCGAGGCCGAGGGTCGCGGCGCGTACGGCGTCGGCGCCGGCCGGGCCGGGTTCGGCGACGAGTCGTACGGCGGTGTGGCGGTCGGCGACGACGGCCTCGACGGCGGCGAGTTCGACGTCCCAGCGGGCTGCCGTCTCGTACAGCCACTCGCTGGGCATGGGGACGCCGGCGAGGCGGCCGAGGACGGGGCGCAGCGCTCGGGCGGCCTGGCGCTCGGGCGGGAGGAGGCGGCGCAGGTAGCGACGCAGTTCCTCCGGGAGGGAGAGGAGGGCGAGGGCCTGGGGGGTGGGCGGGAGGTCTACGACGAGGAGGTCGTAGCGCTCGGAGAGGGCGGCGTCCCTGAGGGCGCGCAGGAAGGACAGTTCCTCGGCGCCGGGGAGGGGGGTGACCTCCTCGGTGTCCAGGTGGGTGGCACCGAGGAGGTCGAGGACGTTCGCGGCGCGGGTCTGGAAGGCGGTGAGGTCGTCGCGGAAGCGGGCGGCGGGGTCGGGGCGCCAGGCGGTGAGGTGCGGTGCTACCGGCGTGGGGGCCGGTCCGGTCTCCGCGCCCAGAGCCGCGCCGAGGGTGTCCGTACGGTCCGCGCTCAGGACGAGGGTTTCGTGTCCCTCACCGGCAGCGCGTAGCGCTGTGGCGGCGGCGACGGTCGTACGCCCGCTGCCGCCCGGGCCCGTGATCAGGATGGTGCGCATGAGGGTGAACGGTAACGGAACGGTTCGCCGCGCCGGGGCTGGGCGGGGGGGTCGCTTGCCCGCGCTGGCGGGGTGCCTCCCCCACTCTCGGCTTCGCTCGAGCGGGCGGACCCTCATCGCCCACCCGTGCCGCCCTGCGTCACGACTGCCCGCAGCCGGGAACGGCTTACGCCTCCCCCGACTCCACCCTCTTCTTCAGTCCCGCCAGCGCCCTGTCGATGATGACCTTCTCCGCCTTGCGCTTGATCATGCCGAGCATGGGGATCTTGACGTCCACCGTGAGCTGGTAGGTGACCTCCGTGGCGCTCGAGCCCGCGGGCTTGAGGAGGTAGGAGCCGTCCAGGGAGCGCAGCATCTGGGACTTGACCAGGGTCCAGGAGACCTCGTGCTCGCCGGTCCAGGTGTAGGCCAGGGTCTGGTCGTCCTTGATGGCACCGGCGTCCATGACGAGGCGGACCTGCTCGGCGCGGCCCGCGCCGTCGGTCTTGAGGACCTCCGCCTCCTTCACCTCGCCGGTCCAGTCCGGGTAGCGGGCGAAGTCGGCGATCACCCCCATGACGTCGGCCGATGCCGCCTCGATCGTGATGCTCGAGCTGGTGTGTTCCGCCATCGCCGTGGCTCCTCCAGATGCGGGCCGGTAATGAGGTCGCTGGTGCGCGGACGTGCGCACGTGTGTGCAGCGTGAAGGCTACCGCGCAGGCGACCGGCCGACTTCACCCCCTTCTGCGGCAGCTCACCATTCGAGGGCCCAGGGCCGTCCGTTGCCGGCGAAGTGACCGACGTTCACGCACTCGGTGGCGCCGATCCGCATCCGCCGCACCAGTGGCTGGTGGACGTGCCCGAACAGGGCGTAGCGGGGCCGGGTGCGGCGGATCGCGGCCAGCAGGGCGCGGCTGCCGCGCTCGAAGCGGCGCGCCACGGTGTCGTAGACCAGTTCGGGAACCTCCGGCGGGATGTGCGTGCACAGCACGTCGACCTCGCCGACCGCCTCGATCTTCGCGGCGTACTCCTCGTCGCTGATCTCGTACGGCGTCCGCATGGGCGTGCGCAGGCCGCCGCCGATGAAGCCGAAGGTGCGGCCGCCGATCTCCACGCGTTCGCCGTCCAGGACCGTGGTGCCGTTTCCGGCGTATTCGCGAAACAGGGGCGGCATGTCGACATTGCCGTACGTCGCATACGTCGGGGTGGGGAACGCGGCGAACATCTCCGCGTACTGCTTGCGTACGGCCTTCTCGATCGCGGTGGCCCGGTCGCCGCCGATGCCCGCCCACAGCCGGGCCCCGAACTCGCGCGCCTCCTCGTAGTGCCGGGCGGTGCGCAGCTCGACGATGCGGTCGGCGTTCTCCACGCCGAACAGGTCGGGGAAGATCCCGCGGGAGTGGTCGGCGTAGTCGAGGAAGAGCACGAGGTCGCCGAGACAGATCAGGGCGTCCGCACCCTCGCCGGCTCTGGCCAGGTCACGGGCGTTGCCGTGCACATCGCTGACCACGTGGACGCGCGTCCTTCGGTTACCGGCCGGTGTGGGTGCCATGGCGATCAAGCGTAGGCGTGTGCGGCATACGTGAACAGTGGCGGCGGGACCCCCGGTTACTGGCCAGTTGGGAAAAGCGTGGACTACTGTGCGCGAAGGAACACCAATCTTTGTGACGCAGCGAACATCTCGCCGGACCCCCCTGTCGAAGACGCCATACCGGCGGGTAACGTCCGGGCAGTCCAGTCGTGCTCTGGATTTCAACCACCGAGCCCAAGGCTCGTGGTGATCCCCGGAGCACCTGCCCGAGCCTTGGACCGCACCGTCGCATCACACAACGTCGTGGCGCCGGCGCCCTATGAGGAGCAGCAGTCTTGCGCGAGTTCAGCCTTCCGGCTTTGTACGAGGTCCCTGCGGACGGAAATCTGACCGACATCGTCCGCAGAAACGCCGCGCAGCATCCCGACGTCGCCGTCATCGCCCGCAAGGTCGGCGGTGTCTGGCAGGACGTGACGGCCCAGGCCTTCCTGGCCGAGGTGCACGCCGCCGCCAAGGGGCTCATCGCCTCCGGCGTACGGCCGGGCGACCGGGTCGCCCTGATGTCCCGCACGCGGTACGAGTGGACGCTGCTGGACTTTGCGATCTGGAGCGCGGGCGCGGTCACCGTGCCGGTGTACGAGACCAGCTCGCCGGAGCAGGTGCAGTGGATCCTGTCCGACTCGGGCGCCACCGCCTGCGTCGTGGAGATGGACAACCACGCCGCCGCCGTCGACTCGGTGCGCGACCGGCTGCCGGCTCTGGCCAACGTCTGGCAGATCGAGCGGGAGGCCCTGGCGGAGCTGGGCCGGCTGGGCGCCGACATCGCCGACGCGACCGTGGAGGAGCGCAGTTCGCTCGCCAGGGCCGACGACCCGGCGACCATCGTCTACACCTCCGGCACCACCGGCCGCCCCAAGGGCTGTGTGCTCACGCACCGCAGCTTCTTCGCCGAGTGCGGCAACATCGTGGAGCGGCTGCGCCCGCTGTTCCGCACGGGCGAGTGCTCGGTGCTGCTCTTCCTGCCGCTCGCGCACGTCTTCGGCCGGCTGGTGCAGATCGCGCCGATGATCGCGCCGATCAAGCTGGGCCTGGTTCCGGACGTCACGAACCTCACGGACGAGCTGGCGTCGTTCCGGCCGACGCTGATCCTGGGCGTGCCGCGGGTCTTCGAGAAGGTCTACAACTCGGCGCGTGCCAAGGCGCAGGCCGACGGCAAGGGCAAGATCTTCGACAAGGCCGCGGACACCGCGATCGCCTACAGCAAGGCGCTGGACACCCCGTCGGGCCCGTCGCTCGGTCTGAAGATCAAGCACAAGACGTTCGACAAGCTGGTCTACAGCAAGCTGCGTGCGGTGCTCGGCGGCCGGGGCGAGTACGCCATCTCCGGCGGCGCCCCGCTGGGCGAGCGGCTCGGCCACTTCTTCCGCGGCATCGGCTTCACGGTCCTTGAGGGCTACGGTCTGACCGAGTCCTGCGCGGCCACCGCGTTCAACCCCTGGGACCGGCAGAAGATCGGCACGGTCGGTCAGCCGCTGCCGGGCTCCGTCATCCGCATCGCCGACGACGGAGAGGTGCTGCTGCACGGCGAGCACCTGTTCGCGGGCTACTGGAACAATCAGGCCGCGACCGCCGAGGCGCTGGCCGACGGCTGGTTCCACACCGGTGACATCGGCACCCTCGACGAGGACGGCTACCTCAGGATCACCGGCCGCAAGAAGGAGATCATCGTCACCGCGGGCGGCAAGAACGTCGCTCCGGCCGTGATCGAGGACCGTATCCGGGCACACGCGCTGGTCGCGGAGTGCATGGTGGTGGGCGACGGGCGGCCGTTCGTGGGCGCGCTGGTCACCATCGACGACGAGTTCCTGGGCCGCTGGGCCGAGGAGCACGGCAAGCCGGCGGGCTCCACCGCGGCGTCGCTGCGCGATGACCCGGATCTGATCGCGGCGATCCAGGCCGCTGTCGACGACGGCAACGCCGCGGTGTCGAAGGCGGAATCGGTGCGGAAGTTCCGCATTCTGTCCTCCCAGTTCACGGAGGAGTCGGGCCACCTCACGCCGTCCCTGAAGCTCAAGCGGAGCGTGGTGGCGAAGGACTACGCGGACGAGATCGAGGGGCTCTACCAGAAGTAGCCACCGGTACGACGGTTCATGGCGCGGTGTCCTCGGCGAGGACCCGCGCCATGGTGCGTTCGGCGAGCGCGGTGATGGTCACGAAGGGGTTCACCCCGATCGAGCCGGGCACGAGCGAGCCGTCGGTGACGTACATCTTCGAATATCCCTTCACCCGGCCGTAGTTGTCGGTGGCCTTCCCCAACACGCAGCCGCCGAGCGGGTGGTACGTGAAGTCGTCGGCGAACACCTTGCTGCCCGAGCCGAACAGGTCGTACCGGTAGATCGTCGCGTTGGCCGCGTTGATCCGGTCGAACAGCTTGCTGGCCATGGCGACGGAGACCGCGCTCTGGGCCGCGGTCCAGCCGAGTCTCACGCCGCCCGTGGCGGAGTCGTAGCTGAACGCCGCCCGCTCCGGGTTCTTGGTGATCGCCAGATAGAGGCTGACCCAGTGCTCGAAGCCCATGGGAAGCGGGGCGATCTCGGCGAAGACCGGGTTGTCGGCGTTGGCCCAGTCGTCGATGCCCAGCACCGGCATGGTCGACTGGTTGGCGCCGACCGTGTCCCAGATGTGGTTGGCGCGGCCCAGCATGGTGTTGCCGTTGGTGCCCCAGCCGCCGCCGACGGCGGGGGCCAGATCCGGCAGGGCGCCCGTCTCCCGGGCCCGGACGAGGAGTTCGCTGGTGCCGAGGCTGCCGCCGCCGAGGAACAGATACGTGCAGCCGTACTGCTTGGTCTCGACGACCGCGCCGGTGATGTCCCTGCGCTCGGTGGTCAGCAGCCAACTCCCGTCGCCCGCACGGCTGATGGCGGTCACCTTCTCCAGACTGTGGAGGGTGACGTTGCCGGTGCCGAGCGCGGCGGCGAGGTACGTCCTGTCGAGGCTGCGCTTGCCCTGGTTGTTGCCGTAGATGACCTCGCCGGCGAGCGCCGACTTCACGGCCGTACCGGCCGCCTCGCGCTGCATGTAGCCGAAGTCGTAGACGTTGGGCACGAAGGTGGTCTTCAGGCCGGCGTTGCCGGCGGCCTTCCGGGAGGTGCGCGCGAACCTGTACCACTCGGTCGACTCGAACCACGCCGGGTCGACGGTGTTGACGCCGAGCATGGCGCGGGCGCGCGGGAAGTACGTGCCGTACATCTCGTCGGCGTCCACGGTGGGGAACTGCTCGGTGAAGTAGGACCGGAGCGGGGTGACCGCCATGCCGCCGTTGACCAGCGAGCCGCCGCCGACGCCGCGGCCGACGTACACGGACATGGCGCCGAAGTGCACGCGGTCGAGGACGCCGGGGTAGGAGGGGATGGCCTTGTTGACGACGTCCAGCCACAGGAAGGTGGCGAGCGGGGCCTCGGTGCGGGTGCGGAACCACATGGACCGCTGGTCGGGGGCGCTGGTGGAGCAGAAGACCTTGCCGTCGGAGCCGGGGGTGTTCCAGAGCCGGCCCATTTCGAGGACGAGGGTGCGGATGCCGGCCTCGCCGAGGCGGAGGGCGGCGACGGCGCCGCCGTAGCCCGAGCCGACGACGATCGCGGGGGCGGCCTCGATCGCGTCGGGCTCGGCCGCGCGGGCCGACTGGAGACCGACACGGGTGAAGCCGAGGGAGGCCGCCGTCTGAAGGGCGGCCATACCTAGGATCTGACGTCTGGTCAGTTGACGCTGCATCAGTTTTGCTGTCATGGCCGCAGCATGGGCGGATTATTTCGCTCCGCCTAGGGCAGCGGCTACAGCAGCGTCTTCAGCTTCTCCGCCAGCAGATCCCAGCGCCATTTCTCCTCGACCCACTGCCGGCCCCGCTCCCCCATGCGGCGGCGCAGTTCGGGGTCGGCGAGGAGTGCGGTGATGCGTTCGGCGGCCTCGTCCGGAAAGCCGCCCCGTACGACCCAGCCCGTCTCCCCGTCGAGCACCGCGTCCGGCGCGCCGCCGGAGTCACCCGCGACGACCGGCAGCCCGGTCGCGGAGGCCTCCAGGTAGACGATGCCGAGCCCCTCCACGTCGAGCCCGCCGCGCCGGGTGCGGCACGGCATGGCGAAGACGTCCCCGGCGCCGTAGTGCGCGGGCAGCTCCGACCAGGGCACGGCGCCGGTGAAGCGCACGGAGGCGGCGACCCCGGTCTCGTGCGCGAGGCGGCGCAGGTCCTTCTCGTACGGCCCGCCGCCGACGATCAGCAGCACCGCGTCCGGCTGTGCGGCGAGGATGCGGGGCATGGCCCGGATCAGCGTGTCCTGGCCCTTCCTGGGCACCAGCCGCGAGACGCACACCACCACCGGCCGGTCGCTCAGCCCGAGCCGCGCCCGCACCTCGTCGCCGCCCGAGTCCGGGTGGAAGGTCTTCTCGTCGACACCGGGCGGCAGCTGCACCATGCGCCCGGCCGCATCCGGGGTCAGCGCGTCCGCGATCCGCGAGCGCGTGTACTCCCCGAGGTAGGTCATCGTGTCCGTCGCCTCGCCGATCCGGCGCAGCAGCTGCCGCGCGGCGGGCAGCTGGGCCCAGCCGGCCTCGTGCCCGTGCGCGGTGGCCACCAGCCGCTCGGCGGCCGCCTTCCTGAGCGCGGGCGCCATCAGTCCGAGCGGCGCCGCCGCACCGAACCACACCGACGTGCACCCGTGCTCCCGCAGCAGCCCGACGGCCCGCCGGGTCGCCGCGGGCGTGGGCAGCAGCATCGTCGTACGGTCCCGTACGACGGTGAAGGGCTGCTCGGCGTCGAACGCAGCCGTGGCCTCGGCGCCCTCCGGGCCGCGCTTCCAGGTGGAGGCGTAGACGACCAGCCGCTCGGGATCCAGTCGCAGCGCCATATTGTGCAGGAACGCCTGGATGCCGCCGGGCCGGGGCGGGAAGTCGTTGGTCACGATGAGGGTCTTGTGCATCGTCGCCGACCCTACCGGGCCCGTCGGCGGCGGGGCACGCGCGCCCACGGCCGTGCTTCATGGCCCTCGCACAGTGCGGCGGGAGATCATGTGGCGGTCCTGCGGAACAGGACGACACGGAACCGGACAGTCGACGGACAGAGGATCAGGTGAACAGGACGGGCGCGGGACGGGCGCTGGCGTGGCTGCTCGGCACCTGGGGTGCCACCCGGCTGGTGCTGCTGCTCTTCGTGTTCCGGGTGTTCGTCTTCCCGGGCGCCGACGTCACGAGCGACGTGTCGGTCATCTACCAGGGCTGGTACGAGGTGCTGCGCCAGGGCACCTTCCCGCTGGACGACGTCACCTGGCAGTACCCGCCCGCCGCCGCCCTCGCGATCCTCTCCCCCGCCGTCCTGCCGTTCCTCGCCTACCCCGCCGCCTTCTACGTCCTGGCCTGTCTCGCCGACCTGACCGTCCTGGCCCTCCTGTGCCGCACGGGCGCACGCCCAGGCCGGTCCCTGCGCGGCGCCCGGGTGTGGGTGGCGGGCCTCCCGCTCCTGGGCCCGACGGCCTACGCCCGCTACGACGTGATGGTGACCGCGGTGGCCGTGGCCGCACTGCTCGCGGGCGCCCGGCACCCCCGGCTCATGGGCGCGCTGGCGGGCTTCGCCGCGATGGTCAAGGTGTGGCCGGTCCTGCTGCTGGTGGGCGCGGTACGGCGCCGGGCATGGACGGCCGCGGCGGCCACAGCGGCCGGACTCGCGGCGCTCTTCGCACTCGCCATGCCCGGCGCCTTCGCCTTCGTCACCTTTCAGCGCGAACGGGGCACCGAGGTGGAGTCGCTGGGCGCCCTGGTCTTCCATGTGGCCCGGCACTTCGGCTGGCAGGGCGAGGTGCTGCTCAACTACGGCTCGGTGGAGTTCCTCGGCCCGTACGTCGACGTGGTCAGCGACGCCGCCCTGGCGCTCACCGGCGTCGCCTTCGGCTGGCTGCTGCTGTGGCGGCTGCGGGCGGTGCGCTTCCCGGCGCACACGCTCGCGGACGCGGCGTTCACGGCGACGCTGATGTTCACGGTCACCAGCCGGGTGATCAGCCCCCAGTACCTGGTGTGGCTGGTCGGTCTGGCCGCCGTCTGCCTGTGCTTCCGCGCGAGCCGGATGACCGTACCCACGCTCCTGTTGCTGGCGGCGGCCTTCGTCACGGTGCTGGAGTTCCCGATGGGCTTCTCGCACGTCGTGCTCAGCGACACGTACGGCACGGGCCTGCTCCTCCTGCGCAACGGCCTGCTGATCACCGCCACCCTCACCGCGGCCCACGCCCTGTGGCGCTCCACGGTCACGCCACCGTCGACGACCCCGCTGCCGAGTCAGGCGACCCGCGCGAAGGAGACTCCGGTCTCCTCCTGACGCCGGGCAAGGCCCATCGGGCTGCCGGCTCAGCCGAGTTGATCGCGGAGATAGTCCCGCCACTGCTCGGTGAACGCCTCCTGCGTCGTCCCGAGCACCTTCCGCAGCGCGTCCTCGACCGCGCCCGCCCGCTTCGGATGGGTGCCTACGGCGCGGTAGAACTCGCCGAGCCGGGCCTCGTCCCACCGGTCGGCGATCATCCGGCAGGCCAGCCAGCCGCCCTCGTACGCCCGGGCCAGCCGGACGGCGTCGCCGCTGAAGCCGAAGTCCGCGTCGGCGGGCAGGTCGTCCGGCACGTCGCCGTCCCGGACGGCGCGGGCGAGCTCCGGAGCGGCCTGTGCCGGCGTGCGGTCCGTGCCGAGGTAGCCGATCCAGTCGGCGTACCCCTCGGACAGCCACAGCGGGGTGGCGGCGTTCGTGTGGGTGCGGGTGGCCACATGGGTCGTCTCGTGGGTGAGCACGAGCTGCTTGCCGACCTCGCCGAGGAGGGCGTACGCGTCCGGGTTGACGACGACCCGGTCCGCGGGGGCCGTGCCGGAGCCTCCCGCCTCGCCGGTGGTGACGGCGGCGATTCCTCGGTAGGAGGAGGCCGGTGAGCCGAGGAGTCCCGCCATCTGCTCCAGGGACCCCGGTACGAGCACGACGACCCGGCGGGTCCAGTCCGTGCCCCACGCCCGTGACACCGCCGGGACGGCGCGGTCGGCGAGCCGCGCGTACGTGCGCAGCGTCCCGCCGGACTGTCCGACCCCCATGACGAGGCTGTGCTCGCCCGCGACGGCGGTCACCGCGCCCTGATCCCACAACTGCTCGCCCGCCTTCTTCGCGGGCCGGTCCGAGTCGACGTACCAGCGCCCGTCGGCCGTGAGCTTCAGGGTGAGCCGGCGCGCGGCGGTGACGGGGGCCTTGTCGTAGCCCCTGACGCGGTAGCTGAGCTCGGCGTCGGCGGTCGCCGTGGCGCCGGTGCGGTGCAGGGCGGTCAGGCGGTACGACCAGGATGCGAGCGGCACCTCGTGGAGGTTGTCGTATGCGGTGCGGGTGCCCGACTCGCCGTACGCCGTCGCATCGTGGTGCAGCAGCGCGGTCGCCCGCCGATCCAGCACCTGCTGCACCTCGGCCCGCGCGGTGTCGGCCTTGGGCGGTCCGCCGCACCCGGTGAGGGAGACGAGCAGCAGCGCGAGCGCCACCACTCCCGAGCGCCACGCCCGTCCACGACCAGCCATTTCCCGATCGTACGGCCCGCGGCGCGCGGTCAGACCCGGGTGACCGAGGAGATGGGCAGCATCCCGACCGGGTCATAGCGCACGGCCGCACCCGGGTAGGGGGCGTGGATCACCTGGCCGTTGCCCACATACATCGCCACGTGGCTGGCATCGGAGCGGTAGACGACCAGGTCGCCGGGCCGGGCCTGGGAGAGCGGGACGCGGTGGCCGGCGTACCGCTGCTCCTGCGAGGTGCGCGGCAGATGGACTCCGGCCCGGGCGTACGACCACTGCATCAGGCCCGAGCAGTCGAAGCTGGACGGTCCGCTCGCGCCCCAGACGTAGGGGCGGCCGAGGGCGGAACGGGCGGCGGCGACCGCGGCGGCGGCACGAGCGCCGAGGGGCGTGGCGTCCCCGAAGCCGGAAAAGTCGAAGCGGCCGTCGCGTGAGGCCCGCTCGTAGGCGGCGCGTTCCGCGTACGGCAGGGTGTCGAGCAGCTCCTGGGCCCGGGCGAGCTTGCGCTCCACGGTCCGCTTGTGCGAGGCGACGTCCGTGCGGCTCTTCTGCAGGTCGGCGAGCTTCCGGGCCGCCTCGGCGCGCTCCTGGTGCAGTGAGCGCACGGCCGACTGAAGCTCCCTGAGCTCGCCCGCCTGGCGGGCGCCGATCCGGTCCAGGAGGGATGCCTTGTCCAGGTAGTCGGCGGGGTCGGAGGACAGGAGCAGGGCGACGGCGGGGTCGATGCCGCCGGAGCGGTACTGCGCCCCGGCCAGCGAACCGACCTTCTCCCGCATGGTGTTGACGCGCTGTTGCTGCCGGGCGATCTGGTCCTGCGCGTCCCGGATCTGGCGGCGCAGCGTTCCGGCGTGCTCGTCGGCCTTGTTGTAGGCCTCGGTCTCCTGCTCGGCCTCCTCGTAGAGGCGGTCCACCTCCGCGCGGGTGTCGGTGTGCGGCGCGGCACCCGCCGGTACGGCGCCCAGGACGGCGGCCGTGGCGGACAACACGCTCAGGGCCGCGCCGGCGCCCCGGTCGAACCCGGACGACGGTGCAAGACGGCGATGAAACCCCACGGGGGCCGCACTCCTTCCGCTGGCGGGCAGTTGCCGCTTCCCGGATCGTCGGGACATCGAGCCCCGGCGGTGAAGGAAGCGCGCCAGACAGTAACCGCGCGGACACGTGGCGGCCAAAGACCTCGGCGGCCACACAACGTGACGCCCCGCCACTGACGCAGGTCAACGGCGGGGCGTGGAGTCAGTCGCGGTCTTCGTGATTCGCCCGTTCGGGCGCCACCGGAGCCGCGCTTTTGGCGTGGATCAGATCCGGACGCCGAACTGGAAGGGCATGTTGCCGATCGACTCGTACCGCACGACGGTGCCGGTGCGCGGCGCGTGCAGCACCTGGCCGTTGCCCGCGTAGAGGCCGACGTGGTGCAGGTCGCCGTAGAACAGGACCAGGTCGCCGACCTTGAGGTCGCTCTGGTTGTAGATGCGGGTACCGGCGTTGGCCTGCGCCTGCGAGGTGCGTGGGATGCCGACGCCGGCCTGCGCGTAGGCCCAGGAGGTCAGGCCCGAGCAGTCGAAGGAGGACGGGCCGGAGGCGCCGTAGACGTAGGGCGAGCCTATTCGGCTCTGGGCGGCCGAGAAAGCCGCGGCGGCGCGGCCGGAGGCGGAGCCGGTGTTGCCGAGGTCGACGCGCGCGGCGGAGGAGCGGCTGGCGCGGGCCTGCTCGGCGGCGAGCGCCGCCTTCTCCGCGGCGGTCAGGGTGTTGAGCAGCTTCTGCGCGTCGGCGAGCTTGCCCTGGACCTCGTTCTTCTTGTTCTTGAGCTCGGTGCGGGTGGAGGCGAGGTCCTTGAGCTTCTCGGTGGCCTCGGTCCGCTCCTGGGCGAGTTCGCGCTGTTTGTCCTGAATCTTCTTCAGAGCCTCGACCTGCTGGCCGCTCAACTGGTCGAGCGTGGACGCCTTGTCGAGGAAGCTGTCCGGGTCGGACGAGAGGAAGAGCTGGACGGACGGGTCTATGCCGCCGGAGCGGTACTGGGCGGTGGCCAGCGAACCCAGGCCGTCGCGCAGCTTGTTGAGCTCCTCCTGGCCGCGGGCCACGTTGTCCTGGATGGTGGAGATCTCCTTCTGGAGCTTCTCCTGCTTCTCCTTGGCCCCGTTGTACTTCTCGGTGGCCTGCTCCGCCTCTTGGTACAGCTTGTCGACCTTCGCCTTGACCTCGCTCTTGCTCGGCTTCTCGCTGGGCGCCGCGTTGGCGGCCTGCGCACTCAGAGCGACGGCAGCGGCGGCTGCGGTGGTCAGCACGGTCACGCGCGTGCGACTGGGCTGCTTGGGTCGACGGTGGGACGCCACGGAGACGGGCTCCTTCTTTTGAGTGATCACCCGTGCGGAGGTTCGAAGCCCGACCCTAGTGACCTTGCTGTGATCAGTTCAAATCCTCACGCGAAAAATCTCGTCACACCATGCATTCTTTGCACACAACTCACATGCCGTGATGCCCACTTGACACTGGGTGGCGTACAAGACGGATCAATTCGGGCATTAGGCCCGTACGTTGACCTTCACGACAGTCGCTTGAGAAGCACCGCAGAGGCGACGGGTCGGGCACCAGCCTTCGCGATCCCGTCGGCCACCTCGCGGTCGGTCGACACGACGATCACCGGGCGGCCCGGCGGTTCGGCGCGCACCAGTTGGCGGATCAGCTCGTCCGCGGTGACACCCGGCCTGGAGAACAGCACCCGCACACCGCGCGGCGGGGCGAGCAGCACCGGCGCGGCCAGCTCGGCGCCGTCGAAGACGCACGTCACCTCCGCGCCGGTCTGCGCGGCGAGCTGCGAGAGCTGACCGAGCAGCCTCAGGCGCTGCTTCTCGAGCGGCATCTGGGGATAGCCGGTCTTGGTGACGTTGTAGCCGTCGACGACCAAGTGCGCCTGCGGCAGGGCGAGAAGCTGGTCGAGGATCGCGGGGTCGTGCTCGGACAGGGCCCGCGCGGCGATGTCCTTCGGGGTCATTCGTCCCGGTTCGACCGCATCCACGGTCTCGGCGGGGCGCACCGAGACGGGCGGCAACGCCAGTTCCCTGCGCAGCCCTTGAGTCGCGTCGAGCACGGTGTCGAGCAGCAGCCTGAGGCGCATGTCCTCGACGCTGCGGCCCTCGCGAGCCGCTCTCCGGGTGGCCTCCAGGGCGGCTTCCGCCTCTCCCAGGCGGGCCTTGAGGCGCCGGGCCTCACTCTCGGCGGCGGACACCTGCGCCTGCCCCTCGGCCCGTGCGGACTCCATCTCGGCCTGCGTCTTGCGCAGCGCGGCCTCGCCCCGCTTGACGTCACTGAGGGCCGCCCGGAGCTTGCGGTGAAGCGATTCGGCTTCCTTCTTCGCCGACTCCAGCTCACCGCGCAGCCGTTCGGTCTCGGTACGGGTCTGCTCGCGGGCCCGGTCCAGCTCCTCGCGCAGCCGCTCCAGCTCGGCCCGGCTCTCCTCGTCGGCGCGCTCGGCGTGCGCGCGCTGGGCCTCCTCGCCGGCAGCGGTGACGAGCTTCACCCAGCCCGCGGGGCGCAATACATAGGCCGCGGCCGCCACGTCGAGCGGATCCGCGGCCGGGGGCGGCGAGCCGGAGTCGAGGGCGCCGGCGAGTTCCGGCTGGGCCTCTCTCAGCTTCTCGCCGATGCGCTGCCGGAACAGCGTGTCGGTCTCCAGGGCCGCGGCCATGGCGTTGCCCGCGAACTTTGCCCGGCGATTAGGTGCGAAGCGGGCATACTGCCGCAACTGGGCGGGCAGTTCACCAACCGTCAGCCCGCCGAAGCCGTCCGACACGATCTGCACGACACGCCGACGCACCCCGTCGGGCAGCGGACGGTCAAGCACCTCGGCGGTGCCGTCGCCCGGCCCCCCGCCTGCGGTCTCCACCATCCGTCACACCCCATCACCTGTGCGAGGCCGCCTCCTTCGCTCAGGAGTCGGCGCCCGGCCTGTCCACGAGTTCCACCTGATCCACCGCGTTGCACCAACGGCAGCGCACCGACTCGATGCTCTCACTGAGCACCTCGCGCTCCTCGACCTTCGGTTCACCAGCCAGGTCGAGGTGGACGTACTCCACGACCTTCGACGCACGGGTCACGTCGAAGCGCGTAAGGTTGCCGCAGAGGGTGCAGCGCCACCGCGTCGTGGCGGTCGGCAGGGGAACCGGCATCGTGGCTGTTCGCTTCCTTCTAGTGTCCTTGACACGTCGACTCCCCGACGCGTGTGGCTCGTAACCCTACGGCCTGGCGGGTACCCGCCGTCCATCCATCCATGGCGGCGAGGCAGTCTGTGCCAGTGCGTCCCGTTACGTCATGCTCTGTGTTCATGATCAGCAACTGGAACAGGGCGGCCGACCGGACCTTCAGGACCCCGCGAGGCTCATCGGCACCGATGACGTACACCCTGATCGCCGTGTGCTGTCTGATCTTCGTGATCGGCCCGGCGGCGGGGCTCAATCCGGCGTACGGCACCGGTGACGAGCTGCTCGCCGCGCAGCGGGCGTACTTCCGCCACTGGGGCGTGGTCCCGGCGAACCTGTTCGACGGGCCCGCCCGGGAGGCCCTCACCCCGGCCACGGCCCTGTTCGTGCACGGCAGCTGGGTGCATCTGCTCGGCAACATGCTCTTCCTCTATGTCTTCGGAGCGATGACCGAGGAGCGGATGGGCCGGGTGCAGTTCACCCTGTTCTACGTCGGCTGCGGCTATCTGGCACTGCTCGGCTACGCGGCCGCCAACGCCGCCTCCCAGCAGTCCCTGGTGGGTGCGTCCGGAGCGATCTCGGCGGTGCTCGGCGCGTTCCTGTTCCTGTTCCCCGGCGCCCGTGTCACCAGTCTGCTCCCGTTCCTGTTCTTCCTCCCGCTGCGCTTCCCCGCGTGGGTCGTGCTGCCGTTCTGGGCGGCGCTGCAGTGGCTGGCGGCAGGACAGGCGTCGTCCGGGCCGGGGGTCGCCTATCTGGCCCACCTGGTGGGCTTCTCGCTGGGCTTCGTCTTCGCGTGGGTGCGGTTCGGACGTGGGACTAAAGTGAAGGCCGCCCCAGCTCCGGCTCCCGAGGGAGAGAACCAGCCGTGATCACCGCGATCGTCCTCATCAAGACCAGCGTGGACCGGATCCCCGAGATCGCGGAGCAGATCGCTTCGCTGGATTCGGTGAGCGAGGTCTTCTCCGTCACCGGTACATACGACTTGATCGCGATGGTGCGTGTGCGGCAGCACGAGGATCTCGCGGAGGTCATTCCCGGGCGGATCAGCAAGATTCCGGGGGTGGAGGGTACGGACACGCATGTCGCGTTCCGGACGTACTCGCAGCATGACCTCGAGGCGGCGTTCGCCATCGGACTCGACTCCTGACCGGCTGAACACCGCCTCACGGCACCGTCAGAACCTCACACCGCCGGGACGCAGCGGCCGTTCTCCGTGTGGTACTGCCACTTCGCGCCCTCGCGGACCAGCTCCTTCACCGCGTCGACGAAGCGCTCCACGTGCTCATCCGGGGTGCCCGCACCGAAGCTCACTCGGATCGCGTTGAGGGACTTCTCCCCCGGGTTCGCCTCGGGGGCGCCGCACTCGCCCTGGGTCTCGGGGGCGCTGCCCAGCAGGGTGCGGACCAGGGGGTGGGCGCAGAAGAGGCCGTCGCGGACGCCGATGCCGTGCTCGGCGGAGAGCGCGGCGGCGAAGTGCGAACTGTTCCAGCCCTCGACCACGAAGGACAGCACGCCCACGCGCGGGGCGTCGTCGCCGAAGAGGGACAGGACGCGCACCTCGGGGACCTCGGCGAGGCCCGCCCGGACCTTCTCGATCAGGTGCCGCTCACGGGCCACCAGGGTGTCGAAGCCGGCCTCGGTGAGCGCCTTGCAGGCCGACGCGATCGAGTAGGCGCCAATGACGTTAGGGGAGCCTGCCTCGTGCCGGGCGGCGCTGTCGTGCCACTCCACGGCCACTCCCCCGTCCACGCGCCGGGTGACCTTGCGGCTGGCGCCGCCACCGGCCAGGTACGGCTCCGCCTCCTGGAGCCAGTCGGCGCGACCCGCGAGGACGCCGGAGCCGAAGGGGGCGTACAGCTTGTGGCCGGAGAAGGCGACCCAGTCGACGTCCAGGTCGCGCACCGACACCGGGTGGTGCGGAGCCAGCTGGGCGGCGTCGAGCACGATGCGGGCGCCGTGCGCGTGGGCGGCGGCGGCCAGCTCGCGTACGGGCCACAGCTCGCCCGTGACGTTCGAGGCGCCGGTGACGCAGACCAGGGCCGGGCCGTGGGGGTCGCGGTCGGCGAGGGCGCGCTCCAGGGTCTCGACGGCCTGACGCGGGGTGCGAGGCGCGTCGAGGTAGGTGACCTGCGCGTTCTTCCAGGGCAGAAGGCTCGCGTGGTGCTCGGTCTCGAAGACGAAGACCTGGCAGTCGGTCGGGAGCACGACAGCCAGGAGGTTCAGGGAGTCGGTCGTCGAGCGGGTGAAGATCACCTGGTCGGAAGCGCGGCAGTCGAGGAACTCGGCGACCGTCTTGCGGGCGTTCTCGAACAGGTCGGTCGAGAGCTGGGAGAGGTAGCCGGCGCCGCGGTGGACGCTGCCGTAATAGGGGGCGTACGCGGCCACGTCGTCCCAGACGCGCTGGAGCGCGGGGGCGCTGGCCGCGTAGTCGAGGGCGGCATAGGTGACGTCGCCGCCGGTGACGAGCGGGACGGTGACATCACGGCCCAGAACGGGCAGCGGGACGCAGACGCTCTGGTCGGCGGCAGCGGTGACGACGGACATGACGGAACTCCCGTGAAGGCAGGTGAGGGGGTTTGGGGGGCACCCCGAAGAAAGGACACAGCCACCGCGCGAGCGGGCATCGCTCAGCGCGGGTGAGGTGAAAAAAAAGGGGTACACGGAGCGGGGCTCGGCGGCCCTATCGCATTCGCTTGCTCACGGGAGACTCCCTCGAACGACCAGGACCCCTGGCTGTGTTCACTCAAACGAGTGCGAGGGGTCCGCGCTTGCCGTAGACCTCTCTGCCTACGGCCTGGTCTTCACCCGGGGCACCCCGCCACGGACGGAGGGTTGCCGGACAGTCGGCCGGGGCCTCATGACTGTCACTCATGACCTGATCAAGAACCTATGCGAAGTGATCGATGTCCCGCAACCCGTATCCGGATCGCGGGACATCGACCGGTGAAGCGCTACGCGTTGCTCGCGGCGGCCCAGCGCTCGAGCGTCCTCTTCGCCGCGCCGGAGTCGATCGACTCCGCGGCCTTCTCCATCCCGGCCCGGATCTGGCCCGCCAGCGGTCCGTCCCCCGGCTCCAGGGCCACGAGTGCCGCCGCCGAGTTCAGCAGTACAGCGTCCCGGACGGGGCCCGTCTCGCCGTCCAGGAGGCGCCGGGCGACGCCGGCGTTGTAGGCCGGGTCGGCGCCCCGCAGGGCCTCCACCGGCACCAGCTCGAGGTCGACGTCCCGCGGGTCGAAGGCCTCCTCGGTGACCTTGCCGTCCCGTACGACCCACACCCGGGAGGTGGCGGTGGTCGTCAGCTCGTCGAGGCCGTCGTCCCCGCGGAACACCAGCGCGGACGAGCCGCGCTCGGCGAGCACGCCCGCCATGAGCCCGGCCATCCGGGTGTCGAAGCAGCCGATGGCCGAGGAGGCGACCCTGGCGGGGTTGGTCAGCGGGCCCAGCAGGTTGAACGAGGTCGGAATCCCGAGGTCCCGCCGGACCCCGCCGACGAACCGCATCGAGGGGTGGAACTTGGCCGCGAAACAGAAGGTGATCCCGGCCTCCTCCACCACCTCGGCCACCCGCTCGGGCGACAGGTCCAGGTTGATGCCGAGTTGCTCCAGCACGTCGGACGAGCCGCTCGCCGAGGACGACGCCCGGTTGCCGTGCTTGACGACTTTCGCGCCGGTCCCCGCGATCACGATGGAGGACATCGTGGAGATGTTGACCGTCTTGGCCATGTCGCCGCCCGTACCGACGATGTCGACGGCCGGTCCCGGGATGTGCAGCGGTCGCGCGTGGGCGTACATCGCCTCGACGAGACCGGTGATCTCCTCGACCGTCTCCCCCTTGGCCCGCAGGGCCACCAGGAAGCCCGCCATCTGGGCGTCGGCGGCCTCCCCGCTCATGATGCGGTCCATCGCCCACGCCGTGTCACCGGCGCTCAGGTCCTGCCCGGCGAGCAGTGCGTTCAGGACGGCGGGCCAGGAACGGCCCGCCGCGGTGTCGCCTCCAGCGGGGGTCACAGCGCTCATCAGCCGCTCCTGGTTCGTAGAAACGTGATCGTGGAAACGTGCTCGTGAAACGTGCTCACGGACACGTACAAGCCGCCTCCACCCTATCGACCCCCGGACACGGCGAAGGGCCCCGTCCGAACACCGGACGGGGCCCTTCGACCGTGGTGTGGCGTGCGCAGCGATCAGTGGTGGCCGTGGCCGCTCGTGATCTCCTTGTACTCCTCGACGGTGGGCTTCGTGATCTGGGAGTCCTCGCCGTAGAGGGCGTCGCTGAGCTTCGCGCGCAGCTTCTCCGGGCCCTTCACCTTGCGCTCGACACCGTTCTCGTCGACCGTCGCGCCGATCGCGGCCGGCTCGTACTGGTGGTGGGCCGTGAGGGTGTGCAGCTGCTCCTGGCTGAGCGGCTCGTGCACCTCGATGAACTCACCGTGCGGCAGTCGCTTGATGATGCCGGTCTCGCGACCGTGCAGCACCTTCTCCCTGTCGCGGCGCTGCAGGCCGAGGCAGATCCGCTTGGTGAGGAGGAACGCGATGACCGGTCCGACGAAGAAGAAGATCCGGACGAACCAGGTCACCGCGTTGATCGACAGGTGGAAGTGCGTGGCCCACAGGTCGTTGCCGCCGCCGACGAGCAGCGTCATGTACACCGTCATCCAGGCGACACCGATGCCGGTGCGGGTCGGGGCGTTGCGCGGGCGGTCCAGGATGTGGTGCTCGCTCTTGTCGCCGGTGACCCAGGACTCGATGAACGGGTAGACCGCGATCGCGACCAGGACCAGCGGGAAGATCACCAGCGGGATGAACACGCCCAGGACGAGCGTGTGGCCCCAGAAGTCGATCTCCCAGCCCGGCATGAAGCGGATCAGACCCTCGGAGAAGCCCATGTACCAGTCGGGCTGGGCGCCGGTGGACACCTGGTCCGGACGGTAGGGGCCCATGGCCCAGATCGGGTTGATCTGGGCGATCGCCGCGATGGCCGCAATGACACCGAAGACCAGGAAGAAGAAGCCTCCGGCCTTGGCCATGTAGACCGGCAGCAGCGGCATGCCGACGACGTTCTTCTCGGACTTTCCGGGACCCGCGAACTGCGTGTGCTTGTGGTAGAAGACCAGGATCAGGTGGCCGACCACCAGGCCGAGCATGATGCCCGGCAGCAGCAGGATGTGGATCGAGTAGAACCGGGCCACGAAGTCGTGACCGGGGAACTGCCCGCCGAAGAGGAAGAACGACAGGTACGTGCCCACGATCGGCACGGACAGGATCGCGCCCTCCATGAAGCGAACACCGGTGCCGGAGAGCAGGTCGTCCGGGAGCGAGTAACCGGTGAAACCGGTGAACATGCCCAGGACGAACAGCAGGAACCCGAACAGCCAGTTGACCTCACGCGGCTTGCGGAACGCGCCGGTGAAGAACACGCGCATCATGTGCACGAACATGCCGGCGAGGAAGATCAGCGCGGCCCAGTGGTGGATCTGCCGCATGAGCAGACCACCGCGCACGTCGAACGAGATGTGCAGGGTCGAGTTGAACGCCTCGGACATCAGCTGTCCCTGCAGCGGGACGTAGCTGCCGTGGTACTCCACCTCGTTCATCGACGGGTGGAAGAACAGCGTCAGATACACACCCGTGAGGATGATGATGATGAAGCTGTAGAGGCAGACCTCACCCAACATGAACGACCAGTGGTCGGGGAAGATCTTGCGCATGTTGGCCTTGGCCAGGGAGTAGATCCCCAGCCGACCGTCGGCCCAGTCGGCCACGCGCTCGCCGGCCGGCTCCTTCCCGCGGGTGCGGGACTGTTCGTTGGTCGTAGTGCTCATCCGCGCTCCCAGAATGCAGGACCGACGGGCTCCTCGAAGTCGCCGAGCGCCTGGAGGTAACCCTCGTCGTTCACGCCGATGCGGAGCTGCGGCAGGGCGTGACCGGCGGGGCCGAAGATCACTCGGGCACCGTCGGAGAGGTCGAAGGTGGACTGGTGGCACGGGCACAGCACGTGGTGCGTCTGCTGCTCGTACAGGGAGATCGGGCAACCGACGTGGGTGCAGATCTTCGAGTACGCCACGATGCCCTCGTGCGACCACTCGAGCTCGCGCTTGTCCTTGATGTTGTCCGGCTGGAGCCGGACGATCATCAGGGCCGCCTTGGCGATCTCGGTCTGGAACTCCTCGTCGGTCTCCTCCAGGCCCGTGGGCTTGGCGAAGGTCAACGAGCCGACCTGGACGTCCGAGGGACGCAGCGGCTCGTTGGTGTTCATGTTGACGAGCAGCTTGCCCTTCGCCCACAGGGTGTGGCGCAGCGAGGTGCCGGGCAGCGGGCCGAGGTCACGCAGCAGGACGAGGCCGGACAGCGGCACCAGGGTGAGCGCGCCGAACATCGTGTTGCGGATCAGCTTGCGGCGGCCGAGCGCCGACTCCTTGGCGCCCTGCTTGAAGTCCGCGTGGACCTTCGCGCGAACCTCCGGCTCGGCCTCGATCGGGTGGCGCTCGTCGGCGATCTCCACGTCGGACATCAGGGTGCGGGCCCAGTGGACCGCGCCCGCGCCGATGCAGAACAGCGCCACGGCGAGCGTCAGGCCCAGCGCGAAGTTCAGCGCGCTGAGGTGACCGATCGGGAAGACGAAGATCGACTTGTCCGACGGGATCGCCACGTAGGCGGCGATGAAGGCGACAGTGGCCAGCATCGACACCGTGAACAGGAAGGCGACGACACGCTCGGACCGCTTGGCGGCCCGCTCGTCGATGTCCTGGATCCGGTGCTCGTGGGGCGGCAGCCCCGGGTCGGCGAACGGGTCCTTCTCGTCCGCGATACTCACCGCGCCGTGCGCGGCCTCCTGCTCAGCGGGCAGGTTCTCTTCTGGAATGTCTTGGCTACTCATGACTTCTTGGCCTTTGCGGTCCGAGCGGCGACCCAGACGGCGACCGCGACCAGTGCGCCCAGTCCGAAGATCCACGCGAACAGACCCTCAGTGACCGGCCCGAGGCCGCCCAGCTCGAGACCGCCGGGGTTGTTCGTCTGGTCGCTGTTGACCGCGTTCAGGTACGCGATGATGTCCTTCTTGTTCTTCTCCGACATCGTCGTATCGGGGAAGGACGGCATGTTCTGCGGGCCGGTCAGCATGGCCTCGTACATGTGCTTCGGGGAGACGCCCTCGAGATTCGGCGCGTACTTGCCCTTGGTGAGGGCACCGCCCTTGCCGGTGAAGTTGTGGCACTGCGCGCAGTTGGTGCGGAACAGCTCGCCACCCTTGGCGATGTCCGCGCCCTCCGGGCCGTACTGCGCCGCAGTCGGCTTCTCGGGACCGGCACCCAGCGAGGCGATGTAGGCCGCGAGCTGGTCGATCTGGCCCTGCGTGTAGATGTTCTTCTTCTGCGGGACCTGCGGACCATCGGAGGTGGCGGCCGGCATACGGCCGGTGCCGACCTGGAAGTCGACCGCCGCCGCACCCACGCCCACCAGGCTCGGGCCGTCGGAGGAGCCCTGGCCACCGGTGCCGTGACAGCTGGCGCAGCCGACCGAGTAGAGCTTCTTGCCCTCCTCGATGGTCAGGGACTGTTCGGCTACGTCGGCCTGCGCCTTGCTCGCGGGCGCGAACAAGGCGTACAGCCCCCCGGTGGCCGCCAGCGCGAGGAGTAGGACGACGACCGCCGCCAGCGGATGGCGTCGTCGTGCGGAGAGCTTTTTCACGGATTACCCCGGTGTCAGGATCTTCTGCGTCGATGCTTCTGGGATGGATCGGTGGCCGTCGTGCGGCGCGCCGATTACTTGATCAAGTAGATCGTGGCGAAAAGGCCGATCCAGACGACATCGACGAAGTGCCAGTAGTAGGACACGACGATGGCCGCGGTCGCCTGCTCGTGCGTGAACCTCTTCGCCGCGTACGTGCGGCCGAGGACCAGCAGGAAGGCGATGAGACCGCCCGTCACGTGCAGGCCGTGGAAGCCGGTGGTCAGGTAGAACACCGAGCCGTACGGGTCGGAGGACAGCGAGATGCCGTCCTTCTTGACCAGCTCGGTGTACTCGTAGATCTGACCGCCGATGAACATCGCGCCCATGATGAAGGTGACGATGAACCAGCCGCGGAGCTTCTTCACGTCACCCCGCTCGGCGGCGAACACGCCGAGCTGGCAGGTGAGCGAGGAGAGCACCAGGATCGTGGTGTTCGTCGCGGAGAAGGGCACGTTGAGCGCGTGCGCCATCTCCTTCCAGTGATCCGGTCCGGTCACCGATCGAAGGGTGAAGTACATCGCGAAGAGGGCCGCGAAGAACATCAGCTCGGAACTCAGCCAGATGATGGTTCCGACGCTGGTGAGGTTCGGCCGGTTGACCGACGGGTGCGCGTGCCCGGTTTCTACTGTCGTTGCTGTCGCCACGACCGACATTATGTCGGTCGCTTATCTCGCCCTCACCCCGGGGGGTGCCGTTCGGAGTGTCTCTACCCGCCATACCGGTGTTGACGTGGTGTTCAGGGGAGTAACATCCGCCCCAAACGGCCCTGTCCGTACGACGCCGACGTCCCGGAGGAACAATGCAGCCGACCGCCACGGTGCTGGTCTACAGCGACGACTCCAACACCCGCGAGCAGGTACGGATGGCCACGGGCCGGAGGCCGGCTCCTGACGTTCCGTTGGTCGAGTTCGTGGAGTGCGCGACGCCTGCGGCGGTTCTGCGCGAGTTGGACAAGGGCGGCATCGATGTCGTCGTCCTGGACGGCGAGGCCGTGCCCATGGGCGGCATGGGGTTGTGCCGGCAGATCAAGGACGAAGTGTTCAACGCCCCGCCGGTGTTGCTGCTCATGGGGCGGCCGCAGGATGCGTGGCTGGCGACGTGGAGTCGGGCCGAGTCGGCGGTGACGCTGCCGCTGGAGCCTGTGGAGTTCGCGGCCGCGCTGGCCTCTCTTTTGCGGCAGAAGAAGTTGCAGAGCGCCTGACAGCTCGGGGCGCGAGGTGTGTGCGCGACTGCCGGTGGTGTGTGGCCTGTCGCGCCCACGCGGCGGAGCCGCTATCAACACAGCCCCGCGCCCCTAGGTAAGTCACACCGCCGTTGGCTGGAGCCTTGCCGATGCCTGCTGTGTTGCTACGTCCGGCGTGCCTGTACCCGTCAGGGCGCTGCCTGTGCGCCACTTCGTCCAGTCCACGTTCCAGTCGCCGAAGCCGTTGCCGAAAGGTTCCATCGTGGCGCCGTTGGAGTTGACGACCCTGACGATGTCGCCGGGGCGGACGTAGTCGTAGAACCACTCGGCATTGCTGGTGTTCATGCCGGTGCAGCCGTGGCTGACGTTGGCGTAGCCCTGGGAGCCCACGGACCAGGGGGCGGCGTGAACGTACTCGCCGGACCAGGTGACGCGGGTAGCCCAGTAGACGGGCAGGTCGTACGAGTCGGACGTGCCCTGGGCGATGCCGACGGTCTCACTGCGCATACGTACGAAGTACTGCTTCTCCAGGACGACCTTGACGCCGTTGCGGGTCTCGAAGCCGGGCTTGCCCGTGGTGATCGGGAGCTGTTTGATCTGGGCGCCGTTCTTGTAGATCGTCATCTGGTGCGTGGCGGCGTCCGTGATGGCCTCGACCCGGTCGCCCGTGGTGATTTTCAGGGCCTTGGTCTTGCCACCCCGCAGCCGGTCGCCGACCTTCACGCCCTCCAGGTTGCTGTGCACCTGGATGGTGGCGTGGGCGGGCCAGTAGTCCTTGGGGCGGAAGTGGAGCTGCTTGTCGTCCACCCAGTACCACGCGCCCTCCACGGCGGGCACGGAGTCGACTCTGAGGGCCCGTTCGACGATCTCGCGCTGGACCTTGTCCTTGACGGGATGGTTGAGGTCGGCCGTGATGGGCTGCCCGACCCCGTACTCGCCCGCCTTCGGCCCGAAAGTGACGTCCAAGGTCTTCTTGCTGGTGGACTTGCTGGTGTCGAAGGTGAAGGCCTTGCGGCCCTGGGCACCGTCGTCGTCCTCCGTGCTGATCCGCACCGTGTAGTGGGCGTTGGCGGCCAGCGGGGAGGTGCTGTGCCATCGGCTGCCGTCGGCGGCGAGTTCGCCCGCCACATAGCGTCCCGTGGCGTCCACGGCGGTGACGTCGATGATGCGTCCGTCGCCGTTGGCGGTGACCTCCAGGGGCTTGTCCGGGTCGGCCTTCTTCCCGCTCTCGGTGGGGCCGCTGAAGGAGATCTGGCCCGCCGCGTCGTACGGCTTGGCCGACAGGGGGTTGCCGTCCGAGCTGCTGCAGGCGGTGACGCCCGCGCCGAGGGCGGTCACCAGCAGAATGCAGCCGACGACAGTACGGGTGCGCGGAAGCTTGCTCATGCGCTTCACGCTAAGGAGGTTCGTCAACCGGGGCACGGTGGGTGGCTCGTTCGGGGGAATGGCCGTACGGCCAGAGGCACCGTACGGAAAAAGCAGAAGCCCGGACCTCCTGGCGGAGTGTCCGGGCTCCCGGCTGCGTTCGGCGCGTGCTACTGGGTGCGGTTCTCACCGTGGTAGTACTCGAAGACCCAGCCGAACAGGCCGATCATGATGATCGGGGCCGAGAAGTACAGCAGCCACCAGCCGACCGCGATGCCGAGGAAGGCCAGCGCGCCGCCGATGCCGAGGGCGAGCGGCTGCCAGCTGTGCGGGGCGAAGAAGCCCAGCTCGCCCGCTTCGTCGGCGACGTCGGCCTCCTTGTTGTCCTGGGCACCCGCGTCGACCCGCCGGGCGGTGAAGCCCAGGTAGAAGCCGATCATGATGCTCAGACCGAAGGCCAGGAAGAGCGCCGTGGTGCCGGCCGGCTCCTTCGACCACACGCCATAGACGATCGCCATGACGAGCATGAAGACGCTCAGCCACAGGAACATCCGACCCTGGATCTTCACTTGCCGGCCTCCTTGCTGCCCGCGATGGCGCCGTGACCGGCGTGCTCCAGCTGCTCGAGGGCGGCGATCTCAGGGTGGTGCAGGTCGAACGCCGGGGATTCGCTGCGGATCCGCGGCAGGGTGAGGAAGTTGTGCCGCGGCGGCGGGCAGGACGTCGCCCACTCGAGCGAACGGCCGTAGCCCCACGGGTCGTCGACCTCGATCTTCTTGCCGTACTTCGCCGTCTTCCAGACGTTGTAGAGGAACGGCAGTATCGACAGACCGAGCAGGAACGAACCGATCGTCGAGACCGTGTTCAACGTGGTGAAGCCGTCGGCCGCGAGGTAGTCCGCGTAACGACGCGGCATGCCCTCGGCACCCAGCCAGTGCTGCACCAGGAACGTGGTGTGGAAGCCGATGAACAGCGTCCAGAAGGTGATCTTGCCGAGGCGCTCGTCCAGCATCTTGCCGGTCATCTTCGGCCACCAGAAGTGGAATCCGGCGAACATCGCGAAGACCACCGTACCGAAGACGACGTAGTGGAAGTGCGCCACCACGAAGTACGAGTCGGAGACGTGGAAGTCCATCGGCGGCGAGGCCAGGATGACACCGGTCAGACCACCGAAGGCGAAGGTGATCAGGAAGCCCGTCGCCCACAGCATCGGTGTCTCGAAGGACAGACTGCCCTTCCACATGGTGCCGATCCAGTTGAAGAACTTCACACCGGTCGGGACCGCGATCAGGAAGGTCATGAAGGAGAAGAACGGCAGCAGCACACCGCCCGTGACGTACATGTGGTGGGCCCACACCGTCACGGACAGACCCGCGATGGAGATCGTCGCGGCGATCAGGCCCATGTAGCCGAACATCGGCTTGCGGGAGAAGACCGGGATGATCTCACTGACGATGCCGAAGAACGGCAGCGCGATGATGTACACCTCTGGATGGCCGAAGAACCAGAACAGGTGTTGCCATAGCAAGGCCCCGCCGTTGGCTGCGTCGAAGACATGGGCGCCGAACTTGCGGTCGGCCTCCAGGGCGAACAGCGCGGCCGCCAGGACCGGGAAGGCGAGCAGGACCAGGACGGCGGTCAGCAGCACGTTCCACACGAAGATCGGCATGCGGAACATGGTCATGCCCGGGGCACGCATGCAGATGATCGTGGTGATGAAGTTGACCGCGCCGAGGATGGTGCCGAAGCCGGAGAAGGCCAGACCCATGATCCACATGTCGGCGCCGATGCCCGGGCTGCGGACCGCGTCCGACAGAGGGGAGTAGGCGAACCAGCCGAAGTCGGCCGCACCCTGCGGGGTGAGGAAGCCGCCGACGGCGATGGTCGAGCCGAACAGGTAGAGCCAGTAGGCGAACATGTTCAGCCGCGGGAACGCCACGTCGGGCGCGCCGATCTGGAGCGGCATGATCCAGTTCGTGAAACCGGCGAACAGCGGCGTCGCGAACATCAGCAGCATGATCGTGCCGTGCATCGTGAACGCCTGGTTGAACTGCTCGTTCGACATGATCTGCAGACCGGGGCGAGCGAGCTCGGCGCGCATGAGCAGCGCCATCACGCCGCCGATCAGGAAGAACGCGAACGACGTGACGAGATACAGCGTTCCGATCGTCTTGTGGTCGGTGGTGGTGAGCCACTTGACCACGACGTTGCCGGGCTGCTTGCGCCTGACCGGCAGCTCGTTCTCGTAAGAGTCCTCGGCTGCCGCGGCACCCTGGGGTTCATTGAGGATGCTCACAGGTTGTTCGTCTCCCGGTTCTTCTCGTGGCTCGTCTGCGCGATGCCGGCGGGAATGTAACCGGTCTGCCCCTTCTTGACGAGGTCCTTGAGGTGCTGCTCGTAGCGCTCCGGGGAGACGACCTTCACGTTGAACAGCATCCGGGAGTGGTCGACGCCGCAGAGCTCGGCGCACTTGCCCAGGAAGGTGCCCTGGTGGTTCGGAGTCACCTGGAAGGCGTTGGTGTGGCCCGGGATGACGTCCTGCTTCATGAGGAACGGCACCACCCAGAAGGAGTGGATGACGTCACGAGAGGTGAGGACGAAGCGGACCGTCTTGCCCTCGGGAAGCCAGAGGGTGGGACCGGGATTGCCGGTCTGCGGGTTCCGCGTACCCGGCGTACCGACGTCGTAGACACCGCCGGCGTCCACCGGGAAGTCCTTCTTGAACCGGTCCGGAATCGCGTCCAGGTTCGCGTCGGTCTTCGCGTTGCCCGTGGAACCGGGAACGTTTTCGATGTAGTTGAAGCCCCAGCTCCACTGGAAGCCGACCACGTTGACCGTGAGGTCGGGCTTCTTGGAGAGGTCCAGGAGCTTCGACTCGTCCCGGGCCGTGAAGTAGAACAAGACCGAGATGATGATGATCGGGACCACCGTGTACAGCGCCTCGATCGGCATGTTGTACCGGGTCTGCGGAGGAACCTCGACCTTGGTGCGGCTGCGCCGGTGGAACATGGCGCTCCACAGGATCAGGCCCCACACCAGCACGCCGACGGCGAGCGCGGCAGCCCAGGAGCCCTGCCACAGGGAGAGGATCCGCGGAGCCTCTTCCGTGGTCGGGGTGGGCATACCAAGGCGGGGGAAGTCCTTGTATGTGCAACCGGTTGCGGTCGCCAGGACCAGGCCCGCGGTCATTGCCTGCAGCAGCTTCCGCCGCATCGGGCGCCGCGGCGAGCGGTCGGAGCCGTTGGGACTCACGTAGCGCCTTCCCGAGAGTCTCGCCCGCGCGGTCGGCTGCGGCCTTCTCGCTGGTCGGTCGCCGCCCTGCGTCGGGCAGGGGTTTGGATGTTTATGCGGACCAAACCCTAGCCGACGCCATCCGGGGGTTCGCGGGGAGGGGGGCATACGCGTCACCCGGTCACCCCGAAGGGGGTTGGGCCGCCTAATAGCTCGGGGATTTGCGCGGATTGGCGGGTGCGAGCTCGGTGGGCGCTGGTCGCGCCCACGCGGCAGAGCCGCATATCGGCACAGACCCGCGCCCCTTTCGTACCGGCCGGCGTTTTAACGTTGCCGTATGGCCTACTTCGACGCTGCCTCCTCCGCTCCTCTTCATCCCGTTGCCCGTCAGGCGTTGTTGGCCTCGCTGGACGAGGGGTGGGCCGACCCCTCCCGTTTGTACCGGGAAGGGCGGCGGGCGCGGATGTTGCTCGATGCCGCTCGGGAGGCTGCCGCCGGGGCCGTGGGGTGTCGGCCCGACGAGCTTGTCTTCACCTCCTCCGGCACCCGGGCCGTGCATGCCGGTGTCGCCGGGGCGTTGGCCGGTCGACGTCGGAGTGGACGTCACCTGATCGTGTCAGCCGTCGAGCACTCCTCGGTGCTCCATTCGGCCGATGCGTTCGAGGCCGACGGAGGGTCGGTGACCCGGGTTCCGGTGGCGCGGTCGGGTGCAGTGAGCGTCGAGTCGTACGGGAGCGCGCTGCGGGACGACACCGCGCTGGCCTGCTTGCAGTCGGCCAATCATGAGGTCGGGACCATGCAGCCGGTGGCTGAGGTGGCCGAGGTGTGCCGGACCGCCGGGGTGCCCCTGCTGGTGGACGCGGCCCAGTCGCTGGGGTGGGGGCCGGTCGAGGGTGACTGGTCGTTGTTGACGGCCAGTGCTCACAAGTGGGGCGGGCCGTCGGGGGTCGGGCTGCTCGTCGTACGGAAGGGCGTGCGGTTCGCGGTCCAAGGACCCGTGGACGAGCGGGAGTCGGGGCGGGCGGCCGGGTTCGAGAACCTGCCGGCGATCGTGGCGGCAGCGGCCTCGCTGCGGGCGGTGCGGGCCGAGGCGGACCGGGAGGCGGTACGTCTGCGGGAGCTGACGGAGCGGATCCGCGCGCGGGTATCGGAGTTGGTGCCGGACGTGGAGGTGGTCGGCGATCCGGAGCGGCGGCTGCCGGGGATCGTCACCTTCTCCTGTCTCTATGTCGACGGGGAGACCTTGCTCCACGAGTTGGACCGGGAGGGCTTCTCCGTCTCGTCCGGATCGTCCTGTACGAGCAGCACGCTGACGCCGAGCCATGTCCTCAAGGCGATGGGGGTGCTGAGCGAGGGGAACGTACGGGTGTCCCTGCCGCCGGGGACGGCGGAGGCGGACGTGGAGCGGTTCCTGTCCGTGCTGCCGGGTGCCGTCGCCGGGGTGCGGGAGAAGCTGGGGGCACCCACGCCGGTGACCGAGGTTCGGGCCGCGGAACTCCTCGTGGACGCCCTCGGCAAACGCTGCCCGATTCCGGTGATCGAGCTGGCCAAGGTCATCGGCGACGTACCGGTGGGCGGCACGGTGCGAGTCCTGTCGGACGACGAGGCGGCCCGGCTGGACATTCCGGCTTGGTGCGAGATGCGGGGGCAGGAGTACGTGGGGGAAGAACCGGCGGAGAAGGGCATGGCCTACTTGGTACGCCGGTTGGCCTAGGGCCTGTTGCGAAAGTCCCGTCGTCCGTCCGAAGGGCGGGCCGGCGGCGTCAGGTGCGTGCTCTCGGCGTGCCGGGTGCGGGTCCTCGTACTGGACGTACTCGGGTCTGTGCCCGGTGCGGCGAGTGGGGGCACCTCCCACGCCCTTCAGGCAGTGGGGGAGCATGCATGGCGTCGCCGGACAGGCGGGACTTTCGCAACAGGCCCTAGCACCCCGTCAGGGGCGCGGGGCTGTGTCGATCTGCGGCTCCGCCGCGTGTGCGCGACCAGCCCCCTCGCCGCCTCAGCCGAAATCAGGCCAAATGATCCTGCACCTCGGCGGCCGCGTCATGCCCGTACGCCTTGGTGAACCGATCCATGAAGTGCCCCCGCCGCAGCTGGTACTCCTGCGTACCCACCGTCTCGATGACGAGAGTCGCCAGCATGCACCCGACCTGCGCCGCCCGCTCGTGCGACACCCCCCACGCAAGTCCCGACAGGAACCCCGCGCGGAACGCGTCGCCGACACCCGTGGGGTCGGCCTTGCGCTCCTCCTCGGGGCAGCCGACCTCGATCGGGTCCTCGCCGGCCCGCTCGATGCGGACGCCGCGCGAGCCCAGCGTGGTGACGCGGTGGCCGACCTTGCCGAGGATCTCCTCGTCGCTCCAGCCGGTCTTGGCCTCGATGAGCCCCTTCTCGTACTCGTTGGAGAAGAGGTACGTCGCCCCGTCCAGCAGTATCCGGATCTCCTCGCCGTCCATCCGGGCGATCTGCTGGGAGAAGTCTGCGGCGAAGGGGATCTGGCGGGAGCGGCACTCCTCGGTGTGCCGGAGCATCGCCTCGGGGTCGTCCGCACCGATCAGGACCAGGTCGAGGCCACCCACGCGGTCGGCGACGGTCTTCAGCTCGATGAGGCGGGCCTCGCTCATCGCGCCGGTGTAGAAGGAGCCGATCTGGTTGTGGTCGGAGTCCGTGGTGCACACGAAACGGGCGGTGTGCAGGGTCTCGGAGATGCGGACCGACTTCGTGTCCACGCCGTTGCGGCCGAGCCAGGCGCGGTAGTCGTCGAAGTCGAAGCCCGCCGCGCCGACCAGGACGGGCGCGGTGCCGAGCTGGCCCATGCCGAAGGCGATGTTGGCGCCCACACCTCCTCGGCGTACGTCCAGGTTGTCGACCAGGAACGACAGCGAGACCGTGTGCAACTGGTCCGCGACGAGCTGGTCGGCGAAGCGCCCGGGGAAGGTCATGAGGTGGTCGGTGGCGATGGAGCCGGTGACTGCGATGCGCACGGCGAGGACTCTCCTGGAGGGAGGGAGTTTGACAGTTCACGCTACCGGTTCCCGGCGGGGCTCTAAAGATTACCGGCCTGGCAGTCAAGCCGACAAAACTACCCGATAGTAGATCTTTCGCCCCACGGCTCGACGCGCTTACCGTTCCACTATGACGAACCTCAAGGTCCACGCCCCCGCTCCGGCCGACCTCGAAGGCGACCTGGCGTCGTTGCGCGGGGACTGCGCGCTGATGGCTCCCCACTGGGCCGTTCCCAAGCACTCCGATGCCCGTCCGGTGCCCCCGTCACTCATTCACGGGGTGAGCGTCCCGGCGAAGTCGGCCCGGCTGCTGGACGCGATGTCGGACTACGGCGACTGAGCCACCTTCTTCCGCGTCGCACGGGGAACCGCACGCTCCCCCGTCGCGTCCCATGGCTGTCCCCCGTGAAGGGGAGGCGGGACATGAGCCGGCGAGGAGCGATGCGGTGAACAACGAGCGGCCCGAGCACCCGGACCAGCCCGACGACGCGACGGTGGACGAACGTCCCGCGCGCCGCCGCTCCCCCGTGGTCGTCGCCTCGGTGGCCGCCGCCGTGCTGCTGGTCGGTGGTGGTGCTGCCTACCTCGCCACCACGGCGGACGGCGGCACGGGCGGTCGTACGGACGCGTCGGCGGGCGGTGGCAGCACTCCCCCGCCGCTCTCCCTGGACGGCTACGCGGCAGGTGGTACTTCGACGGGGAGTACGAACGGCATCGCGCCCGGTGAGCCCAATCCGTACGGCGTGACCTACCGGGCGAGCGGTCCGCTGCCCGGCGGCCCCGGCTCGGCGTCCGTCTACCGGCCCTCCGGCCAGGTCACCCGAGACGAGGTCACCCGACTGGCCGACGCGCTGGGGGTGACCGGGACGCCGGTGGCCGAGGGGCAGACCTGGCGGGTCGGCCCGGAGAAAGACGGCTTCGGACCGAGTCTGCATGTGAACCTGCAGGCGCCGGGAAGCTGGACCTTCGAGCGGTACGCGCCCGGCACCGACAACTGCAAGAAGGTCGACGTCTGCGCGCAGGACCCCGCCGACCCGGCCATGGACCCGGTGAGCGCGGCGGCCGCGAAGAAGGCTGCGGCGCCGGTGCTGGCGGCGCTGGGGCAGGACGACGCGCGGATCGACACGAGCCAGGTGATGGGCGCCCGGCGGGTGGTCAACGCGGACCCGGTGGTGGGTGGGCTGCCCACGTACGGCTGGACGACCGGGCTGACCGTGAGCCGGCAGGGTGAAGTGGTCGGCGGCAGCGGGCTGCTGAAGGCACCGGTGAAGGGGAACACGTATCCCGTGCTGAGTGCGAAGAAGACGCTGGCCCTGATGAACGCGGCGCCGCACACCGACCACCGCATGGGTATCGGCGGCTGCGCCAGTCCCGTACCGCTGAAGGACCGGCTGGAGCAGCCCTGCGGATCCTCCGCACCCACGGCCGACACGGTGAGCGTCGAGAAGGCCGTCTTCGGGCTGGCCTCGCACTCCGTCGACGGTCGCCAGACACTGGTGCCGTCCTGGCTGTTCGCGGTGCGGGGGCCGGGTGCGCAGGGCGCGTTCACGGTGACGTATCCGGCGCTCGACCCGAAGTACCTGGCCCCGCCGTCGACACCGTCCGCCGACCCGACTCCGAGCTCGGCTCCCACCACCCGGGACGTGCACGTCGACGGCTACACGGCCGAGGGCAGGGACCTGACCGTGAGCTTCATGGGCGGGGTGTGCGCCGACTACAAGGCGTCGGCGCGGGAGAGCGCTGACCGGGTGACGGTCACGGTGACCGAGACGCCCTGGCCGGACAAGGTCTGCATCCTCATCGCCAAGGAGTACGTACAGACCGTGCACCTGAACGCGCCGCTCGGCGACCGCCGGGTGGTCGGCTCGGACGGCAAGGGTGTCCCGCTGGTGAAGCCGGGGGCGCGGCTGCCGGTGGAGTCCGGTTCGGCACCCCGTTAGGGCCTTCGCGTACGACGACGGCGGCGCTCCGGTTCTCCCGGGGCGCCGCCGTCGTGCTGCTCTGTTGCCGCAGTGGGCCGCAGCTCAGCTGAAGGAGTCGCCGCAGGCGCAGGAGCCCGTCGCGTTCGGGTTGTCGATCGTGAAGCCCTGCTTCTCGATCGTGTCCACGAAGTCGATCGTGGCGCCACCCAGGTACGGAGCGCTCATGCGGTCGGTGACGACCTTGACGCCGCCGAAGTCCTTCTCCACGTCACCGTCGAGGGCACGCTCGTCGAAGAAAAGCTGGTAGCGCAGCCCGGAGCAGCCGCCGGGCTGGACGGCGACGCGGAGGGCGAGGTCGTCGCGGCCTTCCTGGTCGAGCAGGGCCTTGACCTTGGACGCGGCGGCGTCGGTCAGGACGATGCCGTCGGTCACGGTGCTGGTCTCGTCCGATACGGACATCTACATCTCTCCCGGGTTGTACGGAGACTGCTTGCCGACGAGTGCAACCGGCGGGTCCGCGGATTCATTCCGGGCCGGGCAATCGCGTGGTCGCGTTTTTTCTTCCGCCTTCATGCTCGCACATGGTCCTGAAGCCGGACAGCGCCCTGTGGACGCCTGCGGATGCCCTTGGATGCCCGTGGATATCACCTTCGGGTCACCTCCGGGATTCACGTCACATCGACGCTATGGAACTCGTCAGCATGACGTGAAGCGGTTATGATAGATAGCGTCATTTCGACGAAAAGTAGCGCCGGTCCGAAGCTCGGGCCGGCGAGCCGCAGAACAGAAAGGGTGCGTGCCGTGACCACCGCCCAGATCCCGGAGCTCGACGTACAGCCGACGCCCCTCGCCCTGCTGCTGCTCGGCCGGGAGGCCGACCCGAAGAGCGAGCGCGGCGTCGAATGTCCCGGCGACCTGCCCTCGCCGTCGGACCCCGACCTCGTGGCGCGTGCCCGCGCGGCCAAGGAGAAGCTCGGGGACAAGGTCTTCGTGCTCGGCCACCACTACCAGCGCGACGAGGTCATCCAGTTCGCCGACGTCACGGGCGACTCCTTCAAGCTGGCCCGGGACGCGGCGGCGCGACCGGAGGCCGAGTACATCGTGTTCTGCGGTGTGCACTTCATGGCGGAGTCGGCAGACATCCTGACGGGCGACGACCAGAAGGTGGTCCTCCCCGACCTGGCGGCCGGGTGCTCCATGGCCGACATGGCGACGGCCGAGCAGGTCGCCGAGTGCTGGGACGTACTGACCGAGGCGGGCGTAGCCGACCAGGTCGTGCCCGTCTCGTACATGAACTCCTCGGCGGACATCAAGGCGTTCACCGGCAAGCACGGCGGCACGATCTGCACGTCGTCGAACGCGAAGCGGGCCCTTGAATGGGCCTTCCAGCAGGGCGAGAAGGTCCTGTTCCTGCCGGACCAGCACCTGGGCCGCAACACCGCCGTCCGCGACATGGGCATGTCCCTGGAGGACTGCGTCGTCTACAACCCGCACAAGCCGAACGGCGGCCTCACGACGGAGGAGTTGCGCGCCGCGAAGATGATCCTGTGGCGCGGGCACTGCTCGGTCCACGGCCGCTTCAGCCTCGACTCGGTGAACGACGTGCGCGAGCGCATCCCGGGCGTGAACGTGCTGGTCCACCCGGAGTGCCGGCACGAGGTCGTCGCCGCCGCGGACTACGTCGGCTCGACGGAGTACATCATCAAGGCCCTGGAGGCCGCGCCGGCCGGTTCCAAGTGGGCGATCGGCACGGAGCTGAACCTGGTCCGCCGCCTGGCGAACCGTTTCGCCCCCGAGGGCAAGGAGATCGTCTTCCTCGACAAGACGGTCTGCTTCTGCTCGACGATGAACCGCATCGACCTGCCCCACCTGGTCTGGACTCTGGAGTCCCTGGCCGAGGGCACCCTGGTCAACCGCATCAAGGTCGACAAGGAGACAGAGGCCTTCGCAAAGCTGGCCCTGGAACGGATGCTGGCGCTGCCGTAACCGAAGACGCGCGCTGAAGTTGTAGCGCAACGGCGAAGGCCGGAGCCCGTACGAGTAATACGGGGCCCGGCCTTCGTCGTCGTACCGTCACACGCCCGCCGGCTCCAGCACCTCCGGCTCCTGCACCGGGCGCTTCGCCGCTCGCTTGTTCGCTCGGCGCTCCTTGCGGAGTTCCAGCATCGCGTAGAGCGTCGGGACCAGGAGGAGGGTCAGGAGGGTCGAGGTGATCAGGCCGCCGATCACCACCACCGCCAGTGGCTGGGCGATGAAGCCGCCCTCGCCCGTGACGCCCAGGGCCATCGGGAGCAGGGCGAAGATCGTTGCCAGTGCCGTCATCAGGATGGGGCGCAGGCGGTGGCGGCCGCCCTCGATCACCGCGTCCACCACGCCGTAGCCCTGGCGCCGGTACTGGTTGATCAGGTCGATCAGCACGATCGCGTTCGTCACCACGATGCCGATCAGCATCAGCATGCCGATCATCGCCGGGACGCCCATCGGGGTGCCCGTGATGATCAGGAGGCCCAGCGCGCCCGTCGCCGCGAACGGGATCGAGACCAGGAGGATGAGGGGCTGCGCCAACGAACGGAACGTTGCCACCAGGAGCATGAAGACGATCGCGATCGCCGCCAGCATCGCCAGGCCCAGGTTCTTGAACGCGTCGTCCTGGTTCGAGGTGACGCCGCCGATCTCCGCCGTCGCGCCCGCCGGGAGCTTCAGCGCCTTGATCTTCGACTGGAGCTTGGTGTTCACCGCGCCAGTGTTGTCGCCGGTCGGCTTCGCCGTGATCGTCGCCGCGCGCTGACCGTCGATCCGGGTCATCGACACCGGGCCGTCCACCAGCTTCACCGTGGCGATGTCACCCAGCTTCGCCGGGCCCACGCGGAGCTTCTTCAGCTGCTCCAGGGTGGTCGCCGGCTTCGCCGACCTGATCACGATGTCGCGCTCGGTGTCGTCCAGGATCGCCTTGCCGGCCGTCGTGCCCCGTACCGACTGGGCCACGGCAGCGCCGAGGGTCTGGTCGTTGAAGCCGGCCGCGGCCGCCTTCGCGTTCGCCTTCACCGAGATCCGGGGGACGGACTGCGCCAGGTCGCTGGTCACGTCCGTGACGTCGTCCAGGCCCGCCACGGCCGTGCGCACCTGCTCGGACGCGGTGCGCAGCGCCTCGGAGTCGGCCGCCTTCACGACGACGCTGAGGTCCTGGCTGCCGAAGCCGTCACCGGCCGAGATCGTGGTCGTACCGATGCCCTTCAGCTTCGCCAGACCGTCCTGCACGTTCTGTTGCACGTCGTCGTACGACGCCGAGTCGTCCAGCATCACCTGGTACGACGCCTGGTTGGTGTCCGTGCCGCCGCCGAACGCTGCCCTGAAGCCGGACGAGCCGACGGTGACCTGGTAGTCCTTGACGCCCTTCGTCGAGGCGAGCAGCTTCTCCACCCTGCGGGCCTGCTCGTCGGTGGCCGCGAGGCTGGTGCCGGGCTCCAACTCCTGCTTGACGGTGAGGACTTCCTGGTCGCCCTGGTCGAAGAAGTTCGTCTTGAGCAGTCCGCTCATGCCGAACGTCAGGACCAGCACCACGATCGCGATCAGCACACTCGTGAAGCGGCGGCGCGTCGCGAAGCGCAGGACCGGGACGTATGCACGCTGGAGGCGACTCCTCGCCTCCTTCTCCTCCGCCTTGCGACGGGCCTCCTCCGCGTCCTCGGGGGTGCCCTTCGGGGCGCGCAGGAACCAGTACGACAGGACCGGTACGACCGTCAGCGACACCAGGAGGGAGGCCAGCAGGGCCGCCGTCACCGTGATGCTGAAGGAGCCGAACAGGGCGCCCACCATGCCGCCGACCAGGCCGATCGGCAGGAAGACGGCGACCGTGGTGAGCGTCGAGGACGTCACCGCCCCGGCCACCTCACGGACGGCGCCCAGGATGGCCTCCTGGCGCTCCTCGCCGTAGCCGAGGTGGCGCTTGATGTTCTCCAGGACCACGATCGAGTCGTCGACGACCCGGCCGATGGCGATGGTCAGCGCGCCCAGCGTCAGCATGTTCAGGGACAGGTCGCGCGTCCACAGGACGATCAGGGCCAGGACGACGGAGAGGGGGATCGAGACCGCCGTCACCAGCGTCGAGCGCACCGACGCCAGGAACACCAGGATGACGAGGACCGCGAAGAGCAGGCCCAGGGCGCCCTCGGTGGTCAGGCCCTTGATGGACTTCGACACCGCCGGGCCCTGGTCGCTGACCACGGTGATCGTGGCTCCGGCGCCGAGGTCCTCGCGCAGCGTCGGCAGCTTGTCCTTGACCGCGTTCGAGATGGAGACCGCGCTGCCGTCGTGGTCCATGGTGACGTTCACGGCGAGGCTCGGGCTGCCGTCGGTGCGGGTGATCGAGTCGGCCGGGGCCGGCTGCTGCTTCACCGTGGCGACGGAACCGAGGCGCACCGGCTTCTGGCCGGGCTCACCGGTGACCATCAGGTCCTGGATCTGCTTGATCGAGGTGAAGCCGCCGCCGACCTGGACGGTGCGGTTGGCACCGTCCTCGTCGAAGGAGCCCGCGGGGACGGTGGCGCCGCCCGCCTGCAGGGCCTGGCCGAGGGCGGCGGAGGTGACGCCCGCCTTCGCCAGCTTCGCGTCGTCGGGAGTGACTGCGACCTGGAGGTCCCGTACGCCCACGACCTGGACGCGGCCGACACCGTCGATGTCCTTCAGGTCCGGTACGACCGTCGTGTCGAGCTGGTCGGCCAGGGCCTGCTGGTCCTTGTCCGAGGTGACGGCGAGGACGACGGTCGGCATGTCGTCGGTGGAACCGGAGATGACCTGCGGGTCAACCTCGTCGGGAAGCTGGTTGCGGGCCCGGTTGACGGCCTGCTGCACGTCGGTGACGATCCGCTTGGTGTCGTTGCCGTAGTCGAAGGACGCCATGATGACGGCGTTGCCCTCACTCGCCGTGGAGGTGACGCCGGTGACGCCGTCGACCGCCTCGAGGTTGTTCTCTATGGGCTCGACGACCTGCTTCTCGACGACGTCGGGGGACGCGCCCTGGTAGGGGGCGAGCACCGACACCATCGGCAATTCGATGGTGGGCAGCAGCTGCTGCTTGATCTGCGGGATCGCGATCGCGCCGAAGGCCAGCGCGATGAGGGACATCAGTCCGATCAGGGCCCGTTGCGCGAGGCTGAACCTGGACAGCCAGGACATGGGTAAAGGGTCTCTCTTCTGTGAGCGGCAGAAGGGCACAGTGGAGCGCCCACCCCAACACCTTCGGCTATGTCCGGGGGCCGATCCGTAGGCTCCAGGTCCAGTTCCTTATACGTCACCTACTCCGGCCGCAGTACGGCCGGGTGAAGGTCAGTCCATCCTCGGGCGTACCAGCCCGGACTCGTACGCGATCACCACCAGCTGAGCCCGGTCCCGGGCGCCGAGCTTGGCCATGGCCCGGTTGACGTGCGTCTTCACCGTCAGCGGGCTGACTTCGAGGCGCTCGGCGATCTCGTCGTTGGAGTGGCCGCCGGCGACCTGGACAAGCACCTCGCGCTCCCGGCCGGTGAGGGCGTCGAGCCGCTCGGAGCGGGCCGGGTCGTGACCGTCCGCCGAGTCGCCCTGGGCGAGGAAGCGGGCGATGAGGCCCTTGGTGGCCGTCGGGGAGAGCAGGGCCTCGCCGCCGGCGGCGACCCGGATGGCACTGAGGAGTTCCTCGGGTTCGGAGCCCTTGCCGAGGAAGCCGGAGGCGCCGGCCCGCAGTGCCTGCACCACGTAGTCGTCGACCTCGAAGGTGGTCAGGATCACCACGCGGACATGGACGAGGGAGGGGTCGTCGCTGATCAGCCGGGTGGCCACGAGGCCGTCGGTGCCGGGCATGCGGATGTCCATGAGGACGACGTCGGCCCGGTGCTCCTTGGCCAGCCGCACGGCCTCGGCGCCGTCGCACGCCTCGCCCACCACCTCCATGTCGGGCTCCGAGTCGACGAGCACGCGGAACGCGCTGCGCAGCAGTGCCTGGTCGTCGGCGAGCAGGACACGGATCGTCATGCGGGGTCTCCCGTGGCGGCGGTGCGGATCGTCATGCGGGGCTCTCCACTCGTCACACTGGCTCCCGACCCACCGCTGTGCGGGTCTTGACCGGCAGGATCGCATGGACGCGGAAACCGCCGCCGTAGCGGGGACCGGTGGTGAGGGTGCCGCCCAGGGCGGTGACCCGTTCGCGCATGCCGAGCAGCCCGTGGCCGCCGCCGGCCTCGGGGGTGCTGTCCTCGCCGGGGCCGTCGTCGAGGACGGTGACCTCGACGTTCGGTCCGACGCGTACGACGCTGACCTCGGCTTTGGCGTCGAGTCCCGCGTGTTTCTGCACGTTGGTCAGGGCCTCCTGGATGATCCGGTAGGCGGCGAGGTCGACGGCGGCGGGCAGGGTGGTGTCCTGGTCGGCGCGGGCGACCTCGACGCGGTAGCCGGCGCTGCGGAAGGTGCCGGCGAGGTCTTCGAGGCGGCTGAGGCCGGGGGCGGGTTCGGTCGGGGCCTCGGGGTCGCCGGTCTGGCGGAGCAGGCCGACGGTGGCGCGGAGTTCGTTGAGGGCGGAGCGGCTGGCCTCGCGTACGTGGGCGAGGGCCTCCTTGGCCTGGTCGGGGCGCTTGTCCATGACGTGGGCGGCGACCCCGGCCTGGACGTTGACCAGGGCGATGTGGTGGGCGACGACGTCGTGCAGGTCGCGGGCGATGCGCAGACGCTCCTCGGCGACGCGGCGGCGGGCCTCCTCCTCGCGGGTGCGCTCGGCCCGCTCGGCGCGTTCCCTTATGGCCTGCACGACCGCGCGGCGGCTGCGGACCGCGTCCCCGGCGGTGGCACCGATGCCGGTCCAGGCGACGATGGCGAGGTTCTCCTGGGCGTACCAGGGCAGGGGCCCGGCGAGCATGGCGGCGCCGGTGAGCACGGTCATGGTGAGCAGGCCGACACGCACGGTGGTGGGGCGGTCGGTGGTGGAGGCGACGGTGTAGAGGGCGATGACGGCGGTTATCGCGACCGGGGCGCGCGGGTCGCCGGTGACGACCTCGACGAGGGCGACGGTGCCGGTGACGGCGAGGACCGTCCGGGGGGCGCTGCGACGGAAGACCAGGGCGGCGGCACCGATGGTGATGAGGAGCAGGCTGAGGTGGTTCGGGGTGCGGACGCCCCAGGTCACGCCGTGCTCCCCGTTGGGGTCCACGAAGGAGCCGACGACCATGCACACCAGCGCGCCCGCCGCGATGGCCGCGTCCAGCGCGAGGGGGTGCGCCTTCAGACTGCACCGGGCGCGTTCCAGAGTGCTCACTCCATGCACAGTACGGGGCGCCGAGAACGGTCGTAACCGGCTCACCCGCCGTCAGGTGGACGACAACAGCGACCCGTACGCGCTCTACTCGTGGGACGGCGTCGCCGGACACCAGCCGCTGAAGGTGCTGGACCTGCCGACGCCGGACGCGGGCGCCTGGGAGGCGATCGTGTCGGTGCCCGCGACGGTGATCTCCGGTGCGCGGGTGCAGCTGATCACTGACGACGGTACGGCGGACCTGTACGGCGACTCCACCGAGGCCAAGGATCTCACCCACCCGGAGTGGCAGAAGTCCCGCAGCACCTGGTTCACCCTGGGCTGACCGGCCGGTCCCGGGCCGGCCGGCGTGCCGGTCAGCCCGGGATCAGTCCCTCGTCGGTCAGCAGCTCGCGGACCTCGTCCAGCGTCGCGTCCGGCGACGGCAGGATGAGGTCCGACGGTTCGAGGGCGTCGTCGGGCAGGGGCTCGCCCAGCTCTCGGACCTTGGTGAGCAGGCCCTGGAGGGTGGTGCGGAAGCCGGGGCCGTCGCCTTTCACGACCTCGGCCATGAGTTCGTCGTCCAGCTTGTCGAGTTCGCCGAGGTGGCTGTCGGCCAGCCTCAGCTGCCCCTCCCCCATGATCCGTACGACCATGTCGGCCATCTCGCCCTCCAGGCGTTCGGCTACTGCTTGTCGAACCGCGGTGTGTCCTGCGGCTGCTGCTGGGACTGCCCCTCGCCGGTGCCGCCCTCGATCGCCTGCTGGGGCGATCCGCCGGCCAGCTCCGCCTTCATGCGCTGCAGTTCCAACTCCACATCCGTACCACCGGAGAGACGGTCCAGCTCGGCCTGGATGTCGTCCTTGGCCATACCGGACGGGTCGTCGAGGGCGCCGGAGGCGAGGAGCTCGTCGATGGCGCCGGCCCGGGCCTGGAGCTGGGCGGTCTTGTCCTCGGCGCGCTGGATGGCCAGGCCGACGTCGCCCATCTCCTCGGAGATGCCCGAGAAGGCCTCGCCGATGCGGGTCTGGGCCTGGGCGGCGGTGTACGTGGCCTTGATCGTCTCCTTCTTCGTACGGAAGGCGTCGACCTTGGCCTGGAGGCGCTGGGCCGCAAGGGTGAGCTTCTCTTCCTCGCCCTGGAGGGTCGTGTGCTGCGTCTCGAGGTCCGTCACCTGCTGCTGGAGGGCGACGCGGCGGGAGAGCGCCTCGCGGGCGAGGTCCTCACGGCCGAGCGCGAGCGCCTTGCGGCCCTGGTCCTCCAGCTTGGTGGACTGCGACTGCAGCTGATTGAGCTGGAGCTCGAGCCGCTTGCGGCTGGTCGCCACGTCGGCGACGCCACGGCGGACCTTCTGGAGCAGCTCCAGCTGCTTCTGGTACGAGTAATCGAGGGTCTCGCGCGGGTCCTCGGCCCGGTCAAGGGCCTTGTTCGCCTTCGCGCGGAAGATCATCCCCATACGCTTCATGACACCGCTCATGGGCTTCGCGCGCCCCCTTCTGACGGACTCCAGCTCACAGATCCTGCGACAGAACCCACAGTACGGGCCCTGCATCCATTACCGCACTGTTCGGGGACCGATGCGCTCATCCCCGAGGACGACTGCGTACGATCCCGCTCCGGCGTAGGGAGTAGGTGGCCCCCGGGGTACCGCCGAATGAACCGAGCGCAACCATCCGCAACCGCCTGCAACGTCCCCTCTGTCCCCTTACAGACGACTGGTGTTGCCGGATCGTTCCCCACCGGGCTGGGGTCCAACCCCGGGTACCCCGTACCCTTGGGTTTTGTGTTCCGTAGCCGTGCCAAGGATGAGAAGGCCCCCGCCGACAAGGCGGGCATGACCGACTCCAAGCAGACCCGTGACCCGCAGGCCCCGAAGGGCCGCCCCACGCCCAAGCGCAGTGAGGCCCAGACCCAGCGCCGCAGCGTGGCCAACACGCCGGTGACGCGCAAGGACGCCGCCAAGCGGCAGCGCGACGAGCGCCGCTCGCAGATGGAGCGGCAGCGTCAGGCGCTGGCGGGTGGTGACGAGCGGTATCTGCCTGCCCGGGACAAGGGTCCGGTGCGCAAGTTCGCCCGGGCCTGGGTCGACTCGCGCTTCAACGTCGCGGAGTTCTTCCTTCCGTTCGCCGTGGTCATCCTGATCCTGAGCGTGGTGCGGGTGCCGGCGCTGCAGAGCATCGCGCTGCTGCTGTGGCTGATCGTGATCGTCCTGATCGTGCTGGACTCGGTCGTCTCCGGCTTCCGGCTCAAGAAGCGGCTCGCCGAGCGCTTCCCCGACCAGAGCACCAAGGGCGCGGTCGCCTACGCCCTGATGCGTTCCCTCCAGATGCGCCGGCTCCGGCTGCCCAAGCCGCAGGTCAAGCGCGGAGAGCGGCCCTGAGCGCAGCTTCTTTCTCCGGGGGCGCGGCGGACGCCTGGCTGAGCAGGCTGGGCGGGCTGCGTGATGTCGTACGACAGGAACTGGTGGCCCGGCAGCTCGACGAGCAGATAGCCGGGCGGTTCCCGGTGGGGCAGCGGCTGCGGGTGCTCGACGTGGGGATGGGCCAGGGCACGCAGGCGCTGCGGCTGGCCCGCGCCGGGCATCAGGTGACGGGCCTCGAGCGGGACGCCACGATGGTCGCGGCGGTGCGGAAGGTGCTGTGCGACGAGCCGGAGGGGATCCGCGAGCGCGTGCGGATCGTGCAGGGGGACGGGCGGGACACGGGTGTCCACTTCCTGCCGGGCAGCTTCGACGTGGTGCTGTGCCACGGGGTGCTGATGTACGTCGAGGAGCCGGACGCGCTGCTGGCCGGGCTGGCCCGGATGCTCGCGCCGGGCGGACTGCTGTCGCTGCTGGTGCGCAACGGGGACGCGCTGGCGATGCGGCCGGGGCTGTCCGGTGACTGGGCCACGGCGCTGGCGGCGTTCGACACGACGACGTATCGCAATCGCCTGGGTCTCGACGTACGCGCCGACCGCCTGGCCGCACTGACGGCGACCCTGGCCGGGATCGGGGCGCCGCTGCACTCCTGGTACGGGGTGCGGGTGTTCACGGACACGGCGGCGGACGGGACGGAGATCCCGGCCGAACTGGAGACGCTGCTGGCCGCGGAGGAGCGCGCGGGGCGGACGGATCCGTACCGCGGGGTGGCGGCGTTGGTGCATCTGTGCGGGGTGCGGGGCTGACCGCTCCGCGGGGGCGCACGGGGGCGGGCGCGGCCGGTTCGGCACCACCCGGTTGCCGCGTTCTGGCCGAGCGCCGTTGCGGCGGACACAGTGGGCGGCGGATGGATCGGACCGCGGGCCGGGAAGCTCGTTCGGGTGAAGCTGAGGGGCCGGGGGCTCGGAACGTGGAGAGACTCGGGGCATGGACGCCTTCCGTCGCCGTGCTCTTCGGTTCACCGGCCTGTTCTTCGCCCTCGTGTGTTCCGTCGGGCTCGCCTCCGGGTGTACGGACTCCGGTTCCCCGGGAGAGGGGGACCCGACCGCGCGGGCGGCGGCGGACGCCCAGGTTCAGCGGGCCGGTAACGATCTCGAGAGCGCCTATCTGAAGGTGATCAAGAACGTCCTGCCGTCGGTCGTGCAGATCCAGGCCGGACAGGACCTCGGCTCCGGGGTGCTGTACGACGACCACGGGCACATCGTCACCAACGCGCACGTGGTGGGGACCGAGAAGACCTTCCAGGTGACCACCGCCAACAGCGAGGTCCCGCTCACCGCCCGGCTCGTGTACTCGTACCCGGAGCAGGACCTCGCGGTCGTCAAGCTGGACCGCGTTCCTGCGGGGCTGACGCCGGCCCGGTTCGCGGACTCCAAGAAGGTGCAGGTCGGGCAGATCGTGCTGGCCATGGGTTCACCGCTCGGGCTGTCGTCCAGCGTGACGCAGGGCATCGTGTCGGCGACCGGACGGACCGTCAGTGAGGGCGGTCCGAACGGCAGTACGGGCGCCACCATCGCCAACATGGTGCAGACCTCGGCTGCCATCAACCCGGGCAACAGCGGAGGCGCCCTGGTCAACCTGGACGGGCAGATCATCGGCATCCCGACCCTGGCCGCCGCCGACCCCGACCTCGGGGGCGGCGCGGCGCCCGGCATCGGATTCGCGATCCCGGCGTCGATGGTGACGACGGTCGCCGACCAGATCGTCAAGGAGGGCCGGGTCACCGACTCGGGGCGGGCGGCGCTCGGCATCACCGGGCGGACCGTCGTCGACGAGTCCTTCCAGCCCGCCGGGGTCGCCGTGGTCGAGGTGAAGAGCGGCGGCGCGGCCGAAAAGGCCGGTATACGTCCCGGTGACGTCATCACAGCGATCGGCGGCGTCCGGATCACCACGATCACCTCGCTGTCCGAGACGCTGGCGACGGACAGGCCGGGGCAGCGGACGACGGTGACGTTCCAGCGGGGCGGCACCGGGCACGCGGTGGACGTCACGCTGGGCAAGCAGTGAGCGGGGGCGGTCCACCGCGGGTCCGGCGGCCGCCCCCTCCGTGCGCGTGCGAGGGTTACGCCTCGTCGGCGTGCAGGCTCATCGGGCCGTAGATCTCCGTGGCGTCCTCGAAGAGCCGTACCTGGTCCGCGCCACCCGCGAGCAGTTCCTTCCAGTACTCACCGATCCAGGACTCGGCATCCCCCTGCGTGGTGAACTCCTCGGGCTGCACCGCGGGTTGGACCTCCGTCCCGTCGGCCTTCTCGAACCGCCACGTCCATGCCGGCATGTACGCCTCCCTGGTGTGAGACCTGCAGATCGAAAGCGTAGACGCTCCGCCGGTTGCGCCGTGAGAGGAGTGAGGGTGCTTCAGGCGCGCGGCACGTGCGGGAACACGGGAAAATCATTTTCGTGGAAGTGACTTTGCTCGGCACCGGTGCCCCCGCGGGACTGCCCCGCCCCGACTGTCCCTGCGCGGTGTGCGCGACCGCGCTCGGCCCGGACGCCCGCGCGGCGACCGCGCTGCTCGTGAACGGGGCGCTGCTGATCGACCTGACGCCGGGTGCGGCGTTCGCGGCGGCGCGGGCGGGCCGTTCGCTGGGCGGCGTACGGCAGGTACTGCTGTCGCATCCGCACGACGGCCCGGCGGTGGAGGTGCCGGCCGGGCTGCCGCAGCCCGTACGGGTTCCGGACGGACGGGAGTTGGCCCTGCTGACGGGACATCGGGTGCGGGCGCTGGCGATGGACGCGGGCGGTACCGGGTACGCGGTGACCGGGCCGGACGGGCAGAAGCTGCTGTATCTGCCGCCCGGGGGCGCGCCCGCCGGCCTCGAGGAGGGGAACGCCGAGGCGTACGACATGGTGCTCGCCGACGTCGTGGGGCGGCCGGACGCGCTGGCCAAGCTGCGGGCGGTGGGCGCGGTCGGGCCGACCACGGACGTCATCGCCGTACATCTCGACCATGACGTGCCGCCGGGCCCGGAGCTCAGGCGGCGGCTGGCGGCGGCCGGGGCGCGCGCGGTACCGGACGGAACGACGCTGGCGGTCGGGGCGTACGAGGAGGTGCCGGACGTACCGCGCAGGACACTGGTGCTGGGCGGCGCGCGGTCGGGCAAGTCGGTGGAGGCCGAGCGGCGGCTGGAGTCGTTCCCGGATGTGCTGTACGTGGCGACGGGGGGCGCGCGCAACGGGGACACCGAGTGGGCGGCCCGGGTGGCCGCGCACCGGGAGCGGCGGCCGGGGTCGTGGCGTACGACGGAGACGTGCGACCTGGTGCCGCTGCTGGCGCAGGACGGGCCGCCCCTGCTGATCGACTGTCTGTCGCTGTGGCTGACGGACGCGATGGACTCCGTGGGGGCGTGGGACGACGCGGAGTGGTCGTCCGGTGGGGAGCGGGCGCTGCGGGAGCGGGTGCGGGAGCTGACGGCGGCGGTGCGCGCCGCGCGGCGGACCGTCGTCGCCGTCTCGAACGAGGTCGGCTCGGGCATCGTGCCGTCGACGGCGTCCGGACGTCGCTACCGGGACGAACTGGGCCGACTGAACGCGGCGTTCTCGACCGAGTGCGAGCACGTGCTGCTGGTGGTCGCCGGTCAGGCGCTGGTGCTGCGCGGCTGACGTCGGCCGGAGCTGGGCGGGGTTGGGTGCGGCACCTGGCTATGTGCGGCTGTGGCCGCCCGTGCGGGCGATGATGCGGTACGCGTTGGAGAAGCGGGTGCGGCGCAGCAGGGGGGCCAGGGCGTGGTCCAGGGCCGTCACCGCCGCCCGCAGCGGGGTGGCGGCCCCGAGCAGCCGTTTCGGGAGGACGTGGGGCAGGGCCAGGGACAGGGCCGCCGCGAGGTCGTCGGGGGTGTGGGCGGCACGGCGGTCGGTCGTGAGGACCGTGCAACCCTGGGACTCCAGTTCCACGCGGAGGTTGTCCAGGGGCATCAGATGCAGATGGCGGGGCTGGCCGTGCGGGTGCCACCACTTGCCGAGCAGGGTGCCGAACGCGCTGTTCGGGTCCGCGACCTCGATGAGGAGATGGCCGCCCGGGCGCAGGACGGTCAGGGCGGCGCGGAGTTCGGCGCGCGGGTCGGGGGTGTGCTCCAGGTGGTGGAACATGCTGACCACGTCGTAGCGGGCGCGCAGGTGTGCGGCGATGCGGGGATCGGTCAGCCGGCCGGTGTACGCCTCCTCGATCCGGCCCGCCGCACGGGCCTGTTGAACCCGGGGTGTGGGGTCGAGACCGTCGAACGACGTGTAGGTGAAGAGTTGGCGCGCCGCTTCCGGGAAGCGGGCGTGGCCGGTGCCGACGTCCAGCCAGCTCTCGGGCTCGTCGAAACCGGGGGTCGTGAACAGCGCGTGGGCCGCCGCGCGGTGGCGCTGGGCCGAACGGACGCGCTCGGCGAAGGGCTGCGGGTGCCCGTCGTCCAGGTCGCGGTGGTGCCGGGCCAGGCCCTCGGCGGTGAGGCGGGGGTTCTGGAAGGCGTGCGCGCAGTCCTGACACTCGTCCACGACGAAGGTCCCGGGGGTGCGACGCCGCAGGTCGGGGGCGCGCAGCCGGGTGCGCAGACGTGTGGAGCCGCACCAGGGGCAGTCCTCGCGACGGGGTTCGTGCACGGGGGCGGTGGCCCTGGGGGCGGGTGGCGTGGACGGCTCCGGCTGCATGGGCGGCTCCCGGTCGTACGACCTTCTTCAACAATCCTCGGCAATTCTCGGCAAACCGGAACGTATGGGATGGCGATCTTGGCTGCCAAGACGCCGTGCGGGTGGGGTGTCGATGTGGCGTCCTGGTGTTCGTCCGCTGCCGGTACTGTTCGGCGAATGAGCTCGCTTAATCTCGACGACTTCACCGATCTGATCGAGCGCCCGGACGGAGGCGTGCGCCGGGACGCCGAGGCACGCCGGGAACGTCTGGCCGTTCCGCCCGGGTCCCTGGGGCGCCTCGACGACCTGGGTGAGTGGCTGGCCGCGGCGCAGGGCGCGGTTCCGGTACGACCGGTCGAACGGCCGCGGGTCGTGCTCTTCGCCGGTGACCACGGGATCGCCTCGGAGGGCGTCTCGGCGCGGCCGTCGGGCAGTGCCGACCGGCTGGTGCGGGCGGTCCTGGAGGGCGGCAGCCCGGTGGCGGTGCTCGCACGGCGGCTCGGGGTGCCGGTGCGGGTGGTGGACATGGCGCTGGACTGCGATCCGGCGGCGTTCCCCGAGGATGTCGTACGACACCGGGTGCGGCGCGGCAGCGGTCGTATCGACGTCGAGGACGCGCTGACCCTCGAGGAGGCCGAGGCGGCGTTCCGGGCGGGTGTCGCCGTGGCCGACGAGGAGGCCGACTCCGGTACGGATCTGGTGGTGCTCGGCGATGTGAGCGTGGGCGGTACGACGGCGGCGGCCGTGCTCGTCGCCGCGCTGTGCGGGACCGACGCGTCGGTGGTGACCGGGCGGGGCGGGCTCGCGATCGACGATCTGACGTGGATGCGCAAGTGCGCGGCGGTCCGGGACGCGTTGCGGCGGGCGCGGCCGGTGCTCGGGGACCAGTTGCAGCTGCTGGCGACGGTGGGCGGGGCCGACCTCGCCGCGATGACGGGGTTCCTGCTGCAGGCGGCCGTACGGAAGCTGCCGGTGATCCTGGACGGCGTCGTGGCCGCCGCGTGCGCGCTGGTCGGCCAGCGGATCGCGTTCCGGGCGCCGGACTGGTGGCTGGCGGGCCACGACAGCGGGGAGCCGGGGCAGGCGAAGGCGCTGGACCGGATGGCGATGGAGCCACTCCTCGACCAGGGCGTGAAGGTGGGCGAGGGCGTGGGCGCGCTGCTTGCGCTGTCGTTCGTGCAGGCGGCGGCGTCTCTGTCGGCGGAACTTCCGGAGGAACCGGAACCCTCGAAGGAACCGGAACCCTCGAAGGAGCCGGGAATTTCGGAGGAGCCGGAGGAGAAGGAGTAGTCGGTGACGGTGAGTTCGGCACCGCCGGGCTCGCCGCCTGACCCGATTTGGGGGATTTGCGGGCATATGATCTCTCTTCATGGGAGATGCCCGCATTGGTGCTGAGCGAGGAGTCGGGGACGGGCCGTCGGGGGGTGGGGCGGTCTCGCGAGCCGCCGGATTCGCCGTCTGGTACCTGCGGGGTGTCGCCTTCGTCAACTTCCTCAGTGCCGTGTGGGTCTCCCTCGGTCAGGATGTGCGGCGGCACAACCAGGAGAACTTCTTCACGCCGTACCTGCTGACCGCCGGCTTCGCCTCCGGCGTCTTCACCGCGTTCCTCGCCATCACCATGCGCCGCCGCAAGCGCGCCGCCTGGATCCTGAACCTGGTGCTCAGCGGAGCGTTCCTCGCGCTGTTCGCGTGGGCCATGGCGTACCCCGAGATCCGGCGGTACGCCCAGAACTGGATCTCCCTGGGCCTCACGGCCGCCTTCGTCACCGCGCTGCTCGTCGGGCGCCGTGAGTTCTACGCCAAGGGCGACCGGTCCAACCCCAGGCTCGCCGCCGGCGTCGCGGTCGGCGGCGGACTCGGCGCCTCCCTGCTCGCCGCGCTCCTCGTCACGGTCACCAACCGGGCGCCGGACGCCGGGAGTTCGACCTTCGCGGAGCGCTGGCACTACGGCACGCGACGGCTGGTCTCGGTCGCCGTCGACGAGTCCCGGTTCCCCGGGATCTCCACGCCCAACTGGGTCAACGTCGGCATCAACGTGCTCAGCACCGCCCTCGTCCTCGCCGTGTTCTACGCCGCGTTCCGCTCCCGGCGCGCCGTCGACCCGCTCAACGAGGACGACGAGAAGCGGCTGCGGGAACTCCTGGAGCGGCACGGCGAGCGGGACTCGCTCGGGTACTTCGCGCTGCGCCGCGAGAAGAGCGTGGTGTGGTCGCCGACCGGGAAGGCGGCGGTGGCGTACCGGGTCGTGGGCGGGGTGTCGCTGGCCTCCGGCGATCCGCTCGGCGACCCCGAGGCCTGGCCGGGGGCGATCGTGCCGTGGCTCGCCGAGGCGCGGGCGCACGGGTGGATCCCGGCGGTGATGGGCGCGAGCGAGGAGGCCGGGACCGTGTACGCGCGGCACGGGCTCGACGCCCTGGAGCTCGGTGACGAGGCACTCGTGGAGGTGGCCGAGTTCACGCTGGAGGGGCGGGCCATGCGCACCGTCCGACAGGCGTACAACCGGGTGAAGCGGGCCGGGTACATGGTGCGCGTACGGCGGCACGAGGACGTTCCGGCGGCCGAGCTGGCGTATCTGATCGAGCGCGCGGACGACTGGCGGGACGGGGCCACCGAGCGCGGGTTCAGCATGGCGCTCGGGCGGCTCGGGGACCCGGGGGACGGGCGGTGCGTGATGCTCGAGTGTCATGACGGCCGGGGCGAGCTCAAGGCGCTGTTGTCCTTCGTGCCCTGGGGGCCGCACGGGCTGTCCCTCGATCTGATGCGACGGGACCGGGACTCCGACAACGGGCTGATGGAGTTCATGGTCATCGAACTGCTGCGGCGGGCCGGGGAGATCGGGATCACGCAGGTCTCGCTGAACTTCGCGATGTTCCGCTCGGTCTTCGAACGTGGCGCGCGTCTCGGCGCGGGCCCGGTACTGCGGCTGTGGCGCCATCTCCTCAGCTTCTTCTCGCGCTGGTGGCAGATCGAGTCGCTGTACCGGGCCAACGCCAAGTACCGGCCCATCTGGGAGCCGCGGTTCCTGCTCTTCGAGAAGAGCGCGGACCTGCCGCGCATCGGCCTCGCGTCGGCGCGCGCGGAGGGGTTCTTGGGGGCCCTGGCGTCGGATTCCCGTCGTCCGCCCGAAGGGCGGGCCCCGCGGCGCCTGGTGCGTGCGATCGCAAGGCGCCGGAACGCCTTCGTGGCGGAGCGACGGGGGCGGTTCGGCAACGCAGCGAGCGTGCGTGCGAGGCGTCGCGGGGCCCGCGGGAATCCGACGCCGGGGCCCGCGGCGCCGGGGCTGCCGAAGTGGCTGCACCGCAAGCACTTGGAGACGCATCGATGAGGGCCGCCGCATGAGGACGCCGGCCCGCTGGGCCCGCGCCGAGTGGGGGCTGCTGTACGTCACCGTGCGCGAATCCCTGCTGGAGCGGCGCTTGGCGGCGGTTCCGATGACCGCCGCGGCGGTGTGTCTGACGACGGTGCTGCAGTTGGTGCAGAACCAGTCGTGGGGGTACCGGTTCGTGCAGGACGTGGGCGCGGTGCGGGCCGGGGAGCCGTTGTGGCTCGGTCTGTTGCGCACTCCCCTGTCGCTGTTCGTGCCCGCGCTCGACCTGCCGGTGTGGGGCGCGCTCGCACAGATCCTCTTCGTGTTCGGGATCGCCGAGATCTGCCTGGGCCGGTGGCGGACGCTGACCGTCGCCTACGTCGCGACGCTAGCCGGGACGCTGTACGCGCGCGTGGGCATCGCGCTGGGCCCGGACCACCCGTTGGGACTGCCCGCCTCGGACGCGGGGGTCGTGGACACCGGCCCGTCGGCGGCCGTGGTGGGCCTCGCCGTGTACCTGGCCCTGCAGTACGGCGCGTATGTCACGGCAGGTGCGGTGGCCACGGCGATGGTGATCGAGGTGCTGGTCAAGGAGAACCTCGCCGGCAAGGAGCATCTGGCGGCACTGGTGGGCGTGGCGGCGCTGTGCGTGGCGGTGGAGCTGCGCGGGGTCCCGGTGCGGTATAGGCGCGCGGCGCTGTGCAGGAAGGTGGCTCCGCGTCCACGGCAGCGGAGCCGCCGTGGTCGTCAGCGGCGGTCGGGCAGGCGGCCCGGGTCGGGTTTGCCGCCGATCCAGTCTTGGAAGGCACGGCTGCGGCCAGCCCAGCGCCGGTCGTAGCGGTAGGCGCGCAGGGTGGCGCGGGCGCGAGCACGCGGGCGGCGCCCGTAGAAGCGCCGGGCCCACCGGGAGCCGGGCCGGGCCAGGCGTGCGGCGCCGACGATCGCGACGACCGGGACGATCACGCCGAAGATCGCGGTACGGACCTTGCCCTTGTCCAGCGCGACGAGCGAGAAGAGGAAGTTCGTCGCAACGCTCGCGATGACCGTGGTCCGGTCCTGGAGTTCCTCCTGCGAGAGGTCGTTGACGCCGAACGGGGCGAACCCGGCGAGCACCAGACCCACGAGAGCAGCGGTGAGGACGACGACCTCGACGCTCGTGCGGCCCTCCTCGCTCCAGTAGACGTCGTCGAGGTGCAGGATCAGCGCGAACTCGTCCAGGACCAGGCCCGTGCCGATGCCGAACACGACCGCCGCGACGGCCGAGCCGAAGCCCTGCCGCCCACCGGCCACGGCACCGAAGCCGCCGACGACGGTGAGGACGACACCCGGGACCACATGGTGGATGTGCAGCCCGCCCGCCTTCACATTGCCGAACGGCCCCCTGCCCGCCCGGATCAGACGTGTGATGACCCGGGTGACCAGGAAGGTCAGCACGAAGGCGGTCAGGGCGAGAAGCAGCGGCAGTTTGCCCGGTTCTACGATGTTCCGATAGAGCCACTGTCCCATATGCGCACTTTATCCCCAGGGGCCGTACGGCCCTTCCCGACCGCCGGGTAGCCTGCGCCGGTGTTCAAGACCCCTTGGCCGGACGGCCTGCGCTTCGCCTTCGGCACCCTGACCGTGCTCCCGGTCAGGGTCACCCGCTGGGACCGGGAGGCCGCGCGCGGCGGCATGCTGTGCGCCCCGCTGGCCGGGCTCGTGGTCGGCGGGTGCGCGGCGGCGCTCGGCGGACTGCTGCTGTTCCTCGGCGCCGGTGCCTTCCTCGCCGCCGTCGCCACCGCCGCCGTACCGGCCGTGCTCACCCGCGGTCTGCACCTCGACGGCCTCGCCGACACCGCCGACGGGCTGGGCAGCGGCAAGCCCGCCGAGGACGCGCTGCGGATCACGAAGCAGTCGGACATCGGCCCGTTCGGGGTCGTCACGCTGCTGTTCGTGCTGCTGGCCCAGGTGGCGGCCCTGGCGCAGGCCTATGGCGACTCCTGGGCCCGGGGTGCGCTGGCCGCTGTCGTCTCGGCCGCCGCCGCCCGACTAGCGCTGACCCTCGCCGCCCGAGCGGGCGTGCCGGCGGCCCGGCCGGAGGGGCTGGGGGCGGCGGTCGCCGGGGTGGTGCCCCGGGGTGGTGCGGTGGCCGTCGCGGTCGGGGTCGTCACGGTGGCCGCGGCCGGGGGCGCGCTCTTCGGGCCGTACGACAGTGTCCGTACGGCGCTCGCGGTGGTGGTCGCCGTCGCCGTCGCCGAACTCCTCCTGCGCCGCTGCACGCGCCGCTTCGGCGGGGTCACCGGCGATGTGTTCGGCGGGCTCGCGGAGACGGCGGCGACCACGGCGCTCGTGGTGCTGTCGCTGGGTGGCGCGACCGGGGCAACCAACTGGTAGCCGGCACCTCACCGGACGGGTCCGACGCCGTACGGCAGCGTGCCCCACGGATGCTCCCCCGCCCCGGGCACTGCGCAGTGCAGGCTCGCACGTACGCCTCCAGGGCTGTCCGCTCGGCGGAGTCCGCGCCGAACGGTGCCTCGTTCGGCAGGACGACGCCCTGGTACCCGGCCCGGGGCACACCGTTCACCCTGTCTGCCAGGAAGGCGGCGGTGACGGCCGGGCGGCCGGTGTCCCCGAGGTCGACGGTCGTGTACGGAACGCCCTCGCTCCTCAGCCGGGACCTGATGGCCGCCACGGGAGCGCCGCCATCGTCGACGACGAGCACCCTCAGGTCGATGCACGGCTGCACGGCGGCGGACGCGCCGGTCGCGCCGAGCCCCCACGTGACCAGCCCGGCGACCGTCACGGCCGCCGCCGTGGCTCTCCAGCGGTGCGCCTACTGCCTCAAGACGGTTTCCCTCCCCAGAAGATCCCCCGGAACCCGACGAGTGTGCACCGGCGCACCGGTGACGAGGGGCCGAAAGTGGCCACCACGCCGCACACAGGTGAACGACCGCAGGAATGAGCGAACGCAGACACACGCGTAGGCTCGTCCTGGGTGTTCGCCGACAGGGTGAAGGCCCCGGTCGAGACGCGCCCTGAGAACAGTTCTAAGGTCGGCTCCCGGGCCCGGTCGACCCACCCACTCGGCCACAGCAACTTCACATTGGAAGCGAGATTTCACGACCGTGACTGCTCTCACTCTCAGCACCACTGCGGCGCCCGGCCTGCGGGCCGACGCGATTGTCGTCGGTGTCACCAAGGGCGCCAAGCGCCCCGTCGTCGCGCAGGGCGCCGAGGCCGTGGACAAGGCTTACGACGGCAAGCTCGCCGATGTCCTGGAGACCCTCGGCGCCTCCGGTGCCGAGGGCGAGCTGACGAAGCTGCCCGCCCCGGCGGGCTTCAAGGCTCCGCTCGTCCTGGCGGTCGGCCTGGGCGACGAGCCCTCGAAGGACGCGGCCCACGAGGCCGAGACGCTGCGCAAGGCCGCCGGTGTGGCCGCCCGCGCGCTCGCCGGCTCCAAGAAGGCCGCGTTCGCGCTGCCGCTCGCCGACGCCGACGCCGTCGGGGCCGTCGCCGAGGGCGTGCTGCTCGGCGCGTACTCCTTCGACACGTACAAGGAGACCGCCGCGCCGGCAGACAACGCCCCGAAGGCGAAGAACGGCAAGGCCCCCCTCGCCGAGGCCGCCCTGCTCGGCGGGAAGCCGCGGGACAAGGAGCAGAAGGCGGCCCTCGATCGTGCCGTCGCCGTCTCCGAGGAGCTCAACCGCGCCCGCGACCTGGTCAACACCCCGGCGAACGACCTCAACCCGGCGGCGTTCGCGGCCATCGCCCAGGACGCGGCCAAGGAGCACGGCCTCAAGATCCAGGTCCTCGACGAGAAGGCGCTGACCAAGGGCGGCTACGGCGGCATCCTCGGCGTCGGCGTCGGCTCCGTGTCGCCGCCGCGGCTGGTGAAGCTGTCGTACACGCACCCCAAGGCGAGCAAGAGCCTGGCGTTCGTCGGCAAGGGCATCACCTACGACTCGGGCGGCATCTCCCTCAAGCCCGCCGGGCACAACGAGACGATGAAGTGCGACATGAGCGGTGCCGCCGCCGTGTTCGCCGCCGTCGTCGCCGCCGCGCGTCTGGGCCTCGAGGTCAACGTCACCGGCTGGCTGGCGCTGGCCGAGAACATGCCGTCGGGCTCCGCGGTGCGGCCGGGCGACGTGCTGCGCATGTACAGCGGCAAGACCGTCGAGGTGCTCAACACGGACGCCGAGGGCCGGCTGGTCCTGGCCGACGCGCTGTGGGCGGCGTCGGCGGAGAAGCCGGACGCGCTGGTCGACGTGGCGACGCTGACCGGGGCGATGGTGCTGGCACTGGGCAGCCGGACGTTCGGTGTCATGGCCAACGACGACGCGTTCCGCTCGGCGGTCGTCGAGATGGCCGAGGAGGTCGGCGAGCCGTCCTGGCCGATGCCGCTGCCGGAGCACCTGCGCAAGGGGATGGACTCCTCCACGGCGGACATCGCGAACATGGGTGAGCGAATGGGCGGCGGGCTCGTCGCCGGACTCTTCCTGCGCGAGTTCGTGGGTGACGGCATCACCTGGGCGCACATCGACATCGCGGGGCCCGCGTTCAACGAGCAGGGGCCCTTCGGGTACACGCCCAAGGGCGGGACGGGGTCTGCCGTTCGTACGTTGGTGCGGCTGGCGGAGGTCGCTGCCTCGGGCGACCTGGCCTGACGTTCGCCTTTCAGCTCGGTCCGGGCTGTTTCGTCGGCGAGTTCCGCCGCGTGGGAGCTGGTCGCGCCCACGCGGCGGAGCCGCATGTCGAAACAGCCCCGCGCCTCTTTGGGGCCTCATGCCCCCGGGGTCGGTCTCGCCGGGCGCTCGAGACGTGACGGATCAGACGTTCCACACCCCGGCCCGGCGTCTCCATTGCCGTCGACAAGTGCGAAGATGGGGCACGGCAGGACAGGGCCCCCACCACAGGGCCGAGAAGAGCGGCCGGACACCAGCCGCCGACCGGTCACCGTAGACCGGCGTGGCGCACATGCATGGAGGACGTGACGTGGCGAACGACGCCAGCACCGTTTTCGACCTAGTGATCCTCGGCGGTGGTAGCGGTGGTTACGCCGCGGCCCTGCGCGGGGCGCAGCTGGGCCTGGACGTCGCCCTGATCGAGAAGGACAAGGTCGGCGGCACCTGCCTGCACCGAGGTTGCATCCCCACCAAGGCCCTGCTGCACGCGGGCGAAATCGCCGACCAGGCCCGCGAGAGCGAGCAGTTCGGTGTCAAGACCACCTTCGAGGGCATCGACGTACCTGCCGTCCACAAGTACAAGGACGGCGTCGTCGCCGGCCTGTACAAGGGTCTGCAGGGCCTGATCGCCTCCCGCAAGGTGACGTACATCGAGGGTGAGGGCCGGCTGTCCTCCCCCACCTCCGTCGACGTGAACGGCCAGCGTGTTCAGGGCCGCCACGTCCTGCTGGCGACCGGCTCCGTGCCGAAGTCGCTGCCAGGCCTGCAGATCGACGGCAACCGGATCATCTCCTCCGACCACGCCCTCGTCCTGGACCGCGTGCCGAAGTCCGCGATCATCCTGGGCGGCGGTGTCATCGGCGTCGAGTTCGCCTCGGCGTGGAAGTCCTTCGGTGCGGACGTCACGGTCATCGAGGGCCTGAACCACCTCGTCCCGGTCGAGGACGAGAACTCCTCCAAGCTTCTTGAGCGCGCCTTCCGCAAGCGCGGCATCAAGTTCAACCTGGGGACCTTCTTCTCCAAGGCCGAGTACACGGCCGACGGTGTCAAGGTCACCCTCGCCGACGGCAAGGAGTTCGAGGCGGAGGTCCTCCTCGTCGCCGTCGGCCGTGGCCCGGTCTCCCAGGGCATCGGTTACGAGGAGCAGGGCGTCGCCATGGACCGCGGCTACGTCCTGGTCGACGAGTACATGCGGACGAACGTCCCGACCATCTCCGCCGTCGGCGACCTGGTCCCGACGCTCCAGCTCGCGCACGTCGGCTTCGCCGAGGGCATCCTGGTGGCGGAGCGCCTGGCCGGTCTGAAGGTCGTCCCGATCGACTACGACGGTGTCCCGCGGGTGACGTACTGCCACCCGGAGGTCGCCTCCGTCGGCATCACCGAGGCCAAGGCCAAGGAGATCTACGGCGCGGACAAGGTCGTCGCTCTGAAGTACAACCTGGCGGGCAACGGCAAGAGCAAGATCCTGAACACCGCGGGCGAGATCAAGCTCGTCCAGGTCAAGGACGGTGCTGTGGTCGGCGTCCACATGGTCGGCGACCGCATGGGCGAGCAGGTCGGCGAGGCCCAGCTGATCTACAACTGGGAGGCGCTGCCGGCCGAGGTGGCCCAGCTCATCCACGCCCACCCGACGCAGAACGAGGCGATGGGCGAGGCCCACCTGGCCCTGGCCGGCAAGCCCCTCCACTCGCACGACTGACCCTCGGTCGACGAACGCGACGACACAGACTTCCGCAACTCGTAAGGAGCAACCGAAACCATGCCGGTTTCCGTAACCCTTCCGGCGCTCGGCGAGAGCGTCACCGAGGGCACTGTCACCCGCTGGCTGAAGGCCGAGGGCGAACGCGTCGAGGCCGACGAGCCGCTGCTCGAGGTCTCGACCGACAAGGTCGACACCGAGATTCCCTCGCCCGCCGCCGGTGTGCTGGCCTCCATCAAGGTCGCCGAGGACGAGACCGTCGAGGTCGGCGCCGAGCTGGCCGTCATCGACGACGGCACGGGCGCCCCCGTCGCCGCTCCGGCCCCGGCCGCCGAGCCCGTCGCGGCCCCAGCACCCGTCGCCGCCCCCGCCCCCGTGGCCGAGGCTCCGGCCGCGCCCGCCCCGGCGCCCGTCGCCCCGGCCGGTCCGGCAGGCGGCGCCACCGGCACGGACGTGGTCCTGCCCGCGCTCGGTGAGTCCGTCACCGAGGGCACCGTCACCCGCTGGCTGAAGGCGGTCGGCGAGAGCGTCGAGGCCGACGAGCCGCTGCTCGAGGTCTCCACGGACAAGGTCGACACCGAGATCCCGGCGCCCGCCTCCGGCGTGCTGCTCGAGATCGTGGTCGGCGAGGACGAGACCGCCGAGGTCGGCGCCAAGCTCGCCGTCATCGGTGCCCCGGGTGCGGCTCCGGCCGCCGCCCCGGCCCCGGCCGCTCCGGCCCCGGCGCCCGTCGCCGCTGCTCCGGCTGCCGCCCCGGTGGCTCCGGCCGCTCCCGTGGCCCCGCCGGCCCCGGCACCCGCGCCGGTCGCCCCTGCCCCGGTCGCCGCTGCCCCGGTCGCCGCCCCGGCTCCGGTCGCCCCGGCCCCCGCGCCGGTCGCTCCGGCCCCGGTCACCCCGGCCGCGGGTGCCACCGACGAAGGCGCCTACGTCACCCCGCTGGTGCGCAAGCTCGCCGCCGAGAACGGCGTCGACCTGGCCACCGTCAAGGGCACTGGCGTCGGCGGCCGTATCCGCAAGCAGGACGTCCTTGCCGCCGCCGAGGCCGCGAAGGCCGCCGCCGCTGCTCCGGCTCCGGCCGCTGCCGCCGCTCCGGCCGCCGCGAAGAAGGCCCCGGTCCTGGAGGTCTCCCCGCTCCGCGGCCAGACCGTCAAGATGCCGCGCATCCGCAAGGTCATCGGCGACAACATGGTCAAGGCCCTGCACGAGCAGGCCCAGCTGTCCTCGGTCGTCGAGGTCGACGTGACCCGCCTGATGCGCCTGCGCGCCCAGGCCAAGGACTCCTTCGCCGCGCGCGAGGGCGTCAAGCTCTCCCCGATGCCGTTCTTCGTGAAGGCGGCGGCCCAGGCGCTGAAGGCCCACCCGGTCATCAACGCCAAGATCAACGAGGGCGAGGGCACGATCACCTACTTCGACACCGAGAACATCGGTATCGCGGTGGACTCCGAGAAGGGCCTGATGACCCCGGTCATCAAGCACGCGGGCGACCTCAACATCGCCGGTATCGCCAAGGCCACCGCCGAGCTCGCGGGCAAGGTCCGGGCCAGCAAGATCACCCCGGACGAGCTGTCCGGCGCGACCTTCACCATCAGCAACACCGGCTCCCGCGGTGCGCTGTTCGACACGATCATCGTGCCGCCGGGCCAGGTCGCGATCCTCGGCATCGGCGCCACGGTCAAGCGCCCGGCCGTCATCGAGACGGAGGAGGGCACGGTCATCGGCGTCCGCGACATGACGTACCTGACCCTGTCCTACGACCACCGCCTGGTGGACGGCGCCGACGCGGCCCGCTACCTGACGGCGGTCAAGGCGATCCTGGAGGCAGGCGAGTTCGAGGTAGAGCTCGGCCTGTAACAGCCTGTAGACGCTGCCCCCTGATGCCCTTGCCTGGAAACTCCGGACAAGGGCATCAGTCTTTTTGAGGGCGCAGCCCGAAAAAGGAGGGGCGCGGGGCTGTGTCGAGATGCGGCTCCGCCGCGTGGGCGCGACAAGCCACATGGAACCCGCCGCCGCCCAGAGACATGACGCACCGAGCCACTAGGGCCTGGTCCGAAAGTCCCGTCGTCCGTCCGAAGGGCGGGCCCGGCGGCGTCGTGGGGGTCCCCCCGCTCGAGCGAAGCCGAGAGTGGGGGAGCGTGCTCTCGGCGTGCCGGGTGCAGGCCCTCGTACTGGACGTACTCGGGTCTGCGCCCGGTGCGGCGAGTGGGGGCACCTCCCACGCCCTTCAGGCAGTGGGGGAGCGTGCATGGCGTCGCCGGGCAGGCGGGACTTCCGCAACAGGCCCTAGGCGCCCCCAGCACCGTGTAAGGCTCGTCTCACCTGCACGAAAGCACCCTCAACCGCCTCTCCGGCGGAGCGCACCGGCCTTATTGTCTAAACGTCAAAGCCCTGCGTAAGGAGCCCTCATGACCGCGCCCGTCGTCCACTCGCTGCGCGAACAGATCCGCGAGCACATCGTGGAGGGAATCGTCAGCGGGCGCTGGCAGCCGGGTGAGCGCATCGTGGAGCGTCGGATCGCGACCGAGCTCGAGGTCAGCCAGACGCCGGTGCGGGAGGCGCTGCGCGAGCTGGAGTCGCTGCGGCTGATCGAGTCCGCGCCGAACAAGGGCGTACGGGTGCGGAACCTGACGGCGGCCGACCTGGAGGAGAGCTACCCCGTACGGGCCGGTCTGGAGGCCATCGCGGCGGAGCTGGCGGCCGAGAGGCTGGCGGAGGACTGCTCGGCCCTGGAGCCGCACGTGGCGGCCCTGTACGAGGCCGACCGCAAGTCCGACGGCACGGCCCAGGTACGGCACACGGTGGCCTTCCACCGCGAACTGGTCCGCGCGGCGGGCAACTCGGTCCTCCTCCACACCTGGGAGGGCCTGGGCATCGAGGTCTTCACAGCCCTGTCCATCCGCTGGCTGGGCACGGTGCAGCAGTCGTACGCGGAGGAGCACGAGGAACTGGTCGCCGCCTTCAAGAGGCACGACCCGCGCATCGCCGAACTGGTCAAGTCCCACGTACTGGGCTGTGCGCCGCGCGCGTGAACCATGAGCGCGCCCTCGCTCATACGTCCGTCCATACATAGCCCCACCTGCGAAAACCAGCCGAAAACACGGCACCCGGTGTCTATTTCCAAGGCACCCCGTGCCTACTTTCTCGAAATCAAGAGATTTTAGGGCTCGCCCCTTTGATCGATCATCGATCAGGGAGTTAGAGTCGCCAACGGACTTCGACCCAAGTCCACCGCCCTGTCCTGCCAAAGACACAAGGGCACCCCCGAGCCCTTACCGATGAGGGAACCCCCTTCGACTGAGGAAGGCGGCGACATGACCGACCCCCACGCCATCCAGCCGAGCGAGCTCGACCAGCTCCCGGACCGCGACCCCGAGGAGACCGCCGAATGGCAGGCCTCCCTGGACGCCGTCACCCAGGCGGCCGGGCCGCATCGTGCCGCGTACCTGTTGCGCCGCACGCTGGAGCGCGCCGAGGGCAACGGCATCGCGCTGCCCAAGCTGCTCGAGACCGACTACGTCAACACGATCCCCACCGCCACCGAGCCCGCCGTACCCGGTGACGAGGCGATCGAGCGCCGTATCACCGCGTGGAACCGCTGGAACGCGGCCGCGATGGTCACCCGGGGCAGCAAGCACGGCGTCGGCGGCCACATCGCCACCTTCGCCTCAGCCGCCTGGCTGTACGAGACCGGCTTCAACCACTTCTTCCACGGCAAGGAGGGCGATGGCTCCGGCGACCAGTTGTACATCCAGGGCCACGCCTCCCCCGGCATCTACGCCCGCGCCTTCCTGGACGGCCGCCTGACCGAGCAGCACCTGGACAACTTCCGCCAGGAGGCGGGCGGCAACGGCCTCCCGTCGTACCCGCACCCGCGCCGCCTGCCCTGGCTGTGGGAGTTCCCGACGGTGTCGATGGGTCTCGGTCCGCTCTCCGCCATCTACCAGGCGCGCTTCAACCGCTATCTCACCAACCGCGGCATCAAGGACGTCTCCGCGTCCCACGTATGGGCGTTCCTCGGCGACGGCGAGATGGACGAGCCCGAGTCGACGGCGGCGCTCGCGCTGGCCAGCCGCGAGGGTCTCGACAACCTGACCTTCGTCATCAACTGCAACCTGCAGCGCCTCGACGGCCCGGTCCGCGCCAACTTCAAGATCGTGCAGGAGCTGGAGGCCCAGTTCCGCGGCGCCGGCTGGAACGTGATCAAGTCGCTGTGGGGCTCGGCCTGGGACGAGCTGTTCGCCCTCGACACGACGGGCGCGCTCGTACGCCGACTGCGCGAGGTGCCGGACGCGCAGGTGCAGACGTACCAGACGCGCGACGCCGCCTACATCCGCGAGGACTTCTTCGGCAAGGACCCGGCGCTCGTCGAGATGGCGAAGCTGCTGAGCGACGACAAGATCCTCGAGTGCTTCCACCTCTCGCGTGGTGGTCACGAGGCGCGCAAGGTCTACGCGGCGTACAAGGCGGCACTCGACCACAAGGGCGCCCCGACCGTCATCCTGTCCCAGACCGTCAAGGGCTTCACGCTCGGCCAGGGCTTCGCGTCGAAGAACGCCAACCACCAGATGAAGAAGCTGACGGTGGACGAGTTCAAGACGATGCGTGACCTGCTCGAACTTCCCATCCCTGACGCGCAGTTCGTCGACGGCCAGGTGCCTTACGGCCACCCCGGCGCCGACTCCCCCGAGGTCCGCTACCTCCAGGAGCGCCGCGCGGCCCTCGGCGGTCCGGCCCCGGCCCGCCGCACGCACGCGCTGGCCCCGCTGCCGGCCCCGGCGGAGAAGGCGTTCGCGTCCTTCGACAAGGGCTCCGGCTCCCAGAACCTCGCCACCACCATGGCGTTCGTCCGTCTCGTCAAGGAACTGGTCCGCGACAAGGAGACCGGCAAGCGGTGGGTGCCGATCGTCCCCGACGAGGCGCGCACCTTCGGCATGGAGAGCCTGTTCCCGTCCCTCGGGATCTACTCCCCCAAGGGCCAGACGTACGAGCCGGTCGACCGCGACCAGCTGATGTACTACAGGGAGGCCAAGAACGGCCAGATCCTCAACGAGGGGATCACCGAGGCCGGTTCGATGGCCGACTTCATCGCCGCGTCGAGCGCGTACGCGACGCACGGCGAGGCGATGATCCCGTTCTACATCTTCTACTCGATGTTCGGCTGGCAGCGCACGGCCGACCAGATGTGGCAGCTCGGCGACCAGCTCGGCCGCGGCTTCCTGGTCGGCGCGACGGCGGGCCGTACGACGCTGACGGGCGAGGGCCTGCAGCACGCCGACGGCCACTCCCCGGTCATCGCGGCGACGAACCCGGCTGCGCTGACGTACGATCCCGCGTTCGCCTACGAGATCGCGGTGATCGTGCGCGAGGGTCTGCGCCGGATGTACGGCGAGGCCAGGCCGGGCGAGGACCAGAACGTCTTCTACTACCTGACGGTCTACAACGAGCCGCTGCCGCAGCCGGCCAAGCCGGCCGGCCTCGGTATCGACGAGGGCATCATCAAGGGCCTGTACCGCTACAACACGGCCGAGTCGGCCGGCCTGTCCCCGGTGGCCAACGCGCCGCGCATCCAGCTGCTGGGCTCCGGTACGGCGATCCACTGGGCGCTCGACGCGCAGAAGCTGCTCGCCGAGCAGTGGGGCGTCGCGGCGGACGTGTGGTCGGCGACGTCGTGGGGCGAGCTGCGCCGCGACGCGATGGAGGCGGACGCCGCTCTCCTGCGCGGCGAGGAGCGGGTGCCGTACGTCCGGCAGGCCCTGCACGGCGCCGAGGGCCCGGTGCTCGCGGTCTCCGACTACATGCGCCAGGTCCCGGACCAGATCGCGCAGTGGGTCGAGCAGGACTGGTCGTCGCTGGGCGCCGACGGCTTCGGGCTCTCCGACACCCGTGACGCCGCCCGCCGCCACTTCGGCGTCGACGCCGAGTCGATCGTCGTCGCGGCCCTGGCCCAGCTGGCGAAGCGGGGCGAGGTCAAGGCGACGGCGGTGAAGGAGGCCCGGGAGAAGTACGGGCTGTAGGACCTGACGTCCAGGGAGGGGTACGGCAACTGCCGTGCCCCTCCCTTGTCAGTGGCCCCCGGCATCATGGCCGTATGCGCGCCGCCCGGCTCATCAAGATGGTGCTCCTGCTCCAGTCCCGGCCCTCCATGACCGCCGCCGAACTCGCGCGGGAGCTGGAGGTGTCGGAGCGGACGGTGACGCGGGACGCGCAGGCGCTCTCGGAGGCGGGAGTGCCGGTGTACGCGGACCGGGGGCGGGCCGGGGGCTATCGGCTGGTCGGCGGTTACCGGACGCGGCTGACGGGGCTGGCCCGCAGCGAGGCCGAGGCGCTGTTCCTGTCCGGGGTGCCGGGTGCGCTGCGGGAGATGGGGCTGGAGGATGCGGGGTCGGCAGCGCGGCTGAAGGTGACGGCGGCGCTCCTGCCCTCCCTCAGCGACGCGTCCCGTACGGCGGCGCAGCGGTTCCATCTGGACGCGCCCGCGTGGTTCCGGGAGCCGGAGACGCCCGCGCTGCTGCCGGCGGTCGCGGAGGCGGTGTGGGACGACCGCGGTCTCAAGGCCCGTTACCGGCGCGGGGAGGACGAGGTGGAGCGGGCGCTGGAGCCGTACGGGCTGGTGCTGAAGGCCGGGGCCTGGTACCTGTGCGCGCGGGTCCCGGAGGCGGACGCGTTCCGCACGTACCGCGTCGACCGTTTCACGGCCGTGGACGCGACGGACACCCGTTTCGTCCGCGACGAGGAGTTCGACCTGCCCGGCTTCTGGGCGGAGCGGGCCGAGGCCTTCGCACGGTCGATCCTGCGCGCCCAGATCGTCGTACGGCTGTCCCCCGAGGGGGTGCGCAGGCTGGCGTACACCGTCGATCCGCTCGCGGCGCGCGAGGCGCTGGGGGACGCGGGCGAGCCGGACGCGGACGGCTGGGTGACCGCGATGGTGCCGGTGGAGTCGGAGGAGGTCGCGCACAGCCAGCTCACGGCGCTCGGTGCGGAGGCCGAGGTGCTGGCGCCCGAGACGCTGCGGGAGCGGTTCGCGCGGGACGCGGCACGGCTCGCGGGGCTGTACCGGCGCCCGGACGCCCGATAACAATCCGCCGCACTCCACGTGCGCCCCACCCGCTCAAGGCCGATGCTTGACCCGTGATGGACGAGATGGAGTTCTGGGAGCTGGTGGACGCCACCCGGGAGGGCGCCGAGGGCGACCCCGAGGACCAGGCGGACCTGCTCGTGGACCGGCTCGTCCAGCTCGACCCGGAGTCGGTCCTGGACTTCGCCCGGCACTTCGAGTCCCGCTACAACCGCGCCTACCGCTGGGATCTGTGGGGTGCCGCCTGGGTGCTGCTCGACGGGGCCAGCGACGACGCGTTCGACTTCTTCCGGTGCTGGCTGATCGGCCAGGGCCGGGAGATCTTCGAAGGCGCCGTGCACGACCCGGACTCCCTGGCCGACCTGCTGGCCGACTTCGACGAGGAGATCGACGGCGACGGCGAGGAGTTGGGCTACGCGGCGGACGAGGCCTACGAACAGCTCACCGGCACGGTGGCCCCGGACCTCGGCATCGCCCCCGCCCCGGCCGAACCGGACGGCACACCGGTGGACTTCGAGAACGAGTCGGCACTCGCGGAGCGCTATCCCAAGCTGTGGGACCGGTTCAGGGAGTGAGCGTCGGGCCGGCCGGTGTGACGTAGTACGGCGCGCGTCGGAACTCCGCGCGGCCGACGGCGGCGAGCGCGGGCTTCCACAGCTGGACGCCGTGCCGACGCTCCCACTGTCGCGCGGTGCTCCAGTTGTTCTCGGCGCCGAGGAGGAGCATCAGCTGGCAGCAGACGCCCAGGAGCGGGGAGTCGGCGAGGTACGCGCCACCCAGTGTCACGGCGACGGCGAGGAGCGCCACACGGAGGCGGCCCTGCCGCAGCCGACGGGACTCCTCCGCCAGGTCCGGCATCGCCGTGAGTGCCGCCGCGGCCGCGAACTGCCGCCGTTGCCGCGGCCTGTGCGTCAGGAGGCCGGCCACCCACACCACCACCAACCCGGCGGGACCGATGATCTGTATCCACCCGGCGGTGTCGGAGGGCTCCAGATCGTGCACGGTGGAGAAGACCACGACGTCCGCGACCGCCCCCGCCAGGAGTCCGGCCAGCGCCTCGCCGACCGAGGCGTCGACCATGCGCACCAGGTGCGGCGTACCAATCATGGTGGTTCCCCGTTTCCCGTCGTGGATCGGGGTCATGGAACACCGCATGTCCGGGCCATGTCCAGACAGTTCCCGCGGCTGCTCGCGTCGTCCGTCAGCGGGTGCCGGACGGGGTGCGGCCCTGCAGCTGCGCCGCCCGCTCCCGGAGCCTGGGCAGTTCGGCGGTCAGGGCCGCTCCCGGGCAGGTCGTGCGGAAGGCGTCGTTGTGGCCGGACAGGGCGGGGAGGGAGGCGGTGGTGCCGGTCGGGTAGCGGCTGAGGCTGTTGCTGGAGGTCAGGGAGACCGCCGAGCGTGGGTCGACGCCGGCCAGGCCCAACTTCCAGGCGGCCAGGGCGGCGATCGCGTCCGTCATGGCGCGCGGCACGGGGACCCCGGCCGTGAAGGTGCCGATCGCGGCGATGCCCGTGGTGCGGTGGTTGAAGCCCTGGGTGTGGGCGCCGGTGACGGGGTGGTCGACGCCGCCCGCGCGGCCCTCGTAGATCGTGCCGCAGTGGTCGACGAGGAAGTTGTAGCCGATGTCGTCCCAGGCGCGGGCCCCGGTCTGGCCGGCGTACAGGTGGCGGATGATGCGCGGCGCGTCGGCGCAGTCGTAGTCGTTGGGCGAGTCGGTGTGGTGGATGAACACGGCGACGACCTTGTCGTCGTAGCGCGGGGGCGGCTGGGTGTGCCGGGCGGTCGCGTCGAGCCAGGCCGAGCGCGGCACGATGATGGGTCTGGCCGCCTGGCGCGGGGTGGCGTGGCGTAGCGAGGCGGGCTGGGCCGGCCGGGCCTTGACGACGGGGCCCTCGACGGCGCGTGCGCACAGCACCAGCGCGGCGACGGCGGTGAGGCCCGACAGACAGCTCAGGAGCACAAGGACGGCCCCGGGCAGCCGCACGGCCCGGCGCCGTCTCTGCTTCCCCCGCGGTGTCCACCGCAGTCTTGGAAAGGCACGCATGGCTAACACTCTGGGTGTGTCGCGCACTGCCCGCGATGTGTGCTGTGCCACCCGGTGGAACCATCGTCCCGGTCCGGGACGTTTCTGGAGGTACACGCACGCGTGTCTGGTTCCGGACGACACGCGCGCGTGCCTGATCAACGGGCCCGTCCCGCTCGTACTACGGGGTCCGAGAGGTCCGAGAGAAAGGCGGCTCCGTGGATCTGCTCGATCTGCTGCTCGTGCTGGTGATCCTGGCCTACGCGGCATCCGGGTACCGGCGCGGTCTGGTGGCCGGCTGTGTCTCGCTGGCCGGTTTCGTGGGCGGTGCGGTCGTCGGGGTGTGGGTGCTGCCCTGGGTGATGGAGCTCGTCACGCGCGGGACGACGGCGGCGACCGTGACGGCGGTGCTGACGGTGCTGGTCCCGGCGGCGGTGGGGCACGAGCTGGCGGGGCGGCTGGCACTGCGGCTGCGCGGCGAGCTGGACCGGGGGCCGCTGCGGGTGGCCGACGGGCTCGGCGGGGCGGCGGCCAACACGGTCGCGGTGCTGATCGTGGCCTGGGTGGCGGCGAGTGTCCTCGGCGCCTCGTCGTCGGCGGTGCTGACGACGGCGATTCGGAACTCGGTGCTGCTCGGCACGGTGCAGGACGCGATGCCGGACACCACGCCCGCCTGGTTCTCGCGCGCCACGTCGGCACTCGCCGAGGCGGGCTTCCCGCAGGTGTTCAACCCGTTCGAGAACGAGTCGACGGCACAGGTCGCCAGGCCCTCCGGCGACAGCGTCACGGCCGGCGCGACGAACGCGGCGAAGCTGAGCACGGTGAAGATCGAGGGCGTCTCCGGCGACCAGGGCCGCGAGGGCAGCGGTTTCGTGTACGCGGCGGGGCATGTGATGACCAACGCGCATGTGGTGGCGGGCATCGACGAGCCGACAGTGCGCATCGGCGGCGTCGGGCGGTCGTACGAGGCACGGGTGGTGCTCTTCGACCCGGACCGGGACGTGGCGGTGCTGTACGTGCCGGAGCTGACCGCGCCGGTGCTGCGCTTCGACGCCGGTGCAGCGCGCGGCGACTCGGCGGTGGTCGCGGGCTATCCGCACGACGGCGCCCTGAACCTGCAGGCGGCGACGGTGGCGAGCCGGGTGCGGGCGACGGGCCAGAACATCTACAACGACGGCACGGTCACCCGGGAGATCTACTCGATCCGCTCCACGGTCCGCCCCGGCAACTCGGGCGGCCCGCTGCTGACCACGGACGGCAGGGTGTACGGCGTGGTGTTCGCGCGCTCCACGTCGGACAACGAGACGGGGTACGTGCTGACGGCGGACGAGGTGGCCGCCGACGCCGCCCGCGCAACGCACGCGACGGCACCGGTGGACACCGGAGAACTGGTCACGTCGTAACGCGTCCGCACGTCGTGACGCGGCTAGGGCCTGCTGCGAAAGTCCCGTCGTCCGTCCGAAGGGCGGGCTGGGCGGTGTCAGGTGCGTGCTCTCGGCGTGCCGGGTGCAGGCCCTCGTACTGGACGTACCTGGGTCTGTGCCCGGTGCGGCGAGTGGGGGCACCTCCCACGCCCTTCAGGCAGTGGGGGAGCGTGCATGGCGTCGCCGGGCAGGCGGGACTTTCGCAACAGGCCCTAGAGGAACCGGCCCATGAACACGTCGTCCACGTACGCGCCGTCGATGAGGAACTCCTGCCGCAGCACGCCCTCGACGGCGAACCCCTCGGACTCGTAGAGCTTGCGGGCCGGGGTGTTGTACCCGAGGACGCGCAGGGTCAGGCGGCGGGCGCCGCGCCGGCGGGCCTCGTCGGCGGCGGCGCGCAGCAGCGCCCGGGCGACGCCCCGGCCGCGGGTCTCCTCGGCGACGGCGAGGCCCTGGATCTGCCACACATGGGCGTTCACGGCGAGCCGGGTGGGATGGCCGAGGCGGAGGTAGCCGACGATGCGCCGCTCGAGTTCGGCGACGAGCACGTCGTCCACCGGGTGGCGCTCGTCGAAGAAGGGCGGGTACGGCGCCCTGGGTTCGGGCATCACCGCGTGCAGCGGGGACCACGTGGTCCGGTCGAGGAGGCTCAGCTCCTCCTCGTCATCGGGCAGGGCGGCGCGTATGTACAGGTCGGGCATGCCGGTCACCCTACGTCGGACGGCGCGGGCGCCCCGAGAGAGTTTCCCGGCCGCGGGAACGGCATGCTGGGGTCATGGAACGTTCGCGAATCGCGGTGGCCGGCGCGTCCGGTCTGATCGGCAGCGCACTGGTGCGGTCCCTGGCCGCGGACGGGCACGAGGTGGTGCGTCTGGTCCGGCGCGCGTCCCACGGCGCCGACGAGGTCTGCTGGGACCCCGAGGGGCAGTACGTGGACGCGACGGCGCTGGCCGGTTGCGACGTGGTGGTCAACCTCGCCGGTGCCGGGGTGGGCGACCACCGCTGGACGGACACGTACAAGAAGCGGGTGCGGGACAGCCGGGTGCTCGGCACGGCCGCGCTGGCGGAGGCGATCTGCGCCCTCGACGATCCGCCGCGCGTCTTCGTGAACGGCAGCGCGATCGGCTTCTACGGCGAGACCGGGGAGCGGGTGGTCGACGAGGACGCGCCGCCCGGGGAGGGTTTCCTGCCGACCCTGTGCGTGATGTGGGAGGAGGCCGCGGCGCCGGTCCGGGAGGCGGGGATCCGTACGGTGCTCGCCCGCACCGGTCTCGTGGTGGCCCGCGGGGGCGGCGCCTGGGGCCGGCTGTTCCCGCTGTTCCGGGCCGGGCTCGGTGGGCGGCTGGGGGAGGGACGGCAGTACTGGTCGTACATCGCACTGCACGACGAGGTCGCCGCGCTGCGCCATCTCATCGACACCGACGGCCTGTCCGGGCCGTTCAATCTGACGGCCCCGCAGCCGCTGACGAACCGTGAGATCACCGAGGCGATGGGCCGGGTGCTGCACCGGCCGACGGCGTTCGCCGTGCCGGCGCCGGTGCTGCGGACGGTGCTCGGCGAAATGGCCGGGGATGTCCTCGGAAGTCAACGGGTGGTGCCGAAGCGGCTGTTGGAGTCCGGGTTCACGTTCGCGTTCCCGGCGATCGAGGACGCGATCCGCGCCGCCCTGGGGTGACGGGCCGCTCGGCGGGCCCAGGGTAGGTGAGCGTATGCGACCGCCGTGCGACCGTGCCCTGCCGATGCGCGACTGCTGTTGACCGATCACGGACCTAACCTCGACCCGAACTCGGGTATCCCTGGAGCCCGTTGGGGGCATGACGTCTCCACCGGCAGCGCAACCTCGAGGAGGGGCCTCGTGCTTGAGCCCGTGTACCAGGCGGACGTCGTCGTCGTGGGGGCCGGTATCGCCGGACTCTCGGCGGCCCATCGGCTGATCAGCGCCGGAGTGACGACCGTGGTCCTGGAGTCCGCCCCCTGTGTGGGCGGTCGCATGTCGACGGAGAAGGTCGACGGCTTCCGGCTCGACCGGATCGGACAGCTCCTGTCGACGTCGTACCCCGAACTACGCCTGACGAAGGGGCTCGACGCCCTCGTCCTGCACCCCTTCGCCCCCGGCGTCCTGCTGCACCACGACGGACGCCGGCACCGCGCAGGCGCACCGGGGAGCGGGGGGAGCGCAAGGGGCGCACTCCACGCCGTACGCGCCCTGGCGAGCGCCCCCAGGGGGCCGGCCGCGTCGTCCGCGCGCGTGGGCGCCGTCGACCTCGCCCGCCTGGGGGTGGCCCTCACGCGGATCGCCGGCACGCCCGTCGAACGCATCCTGGCCCGCCCCGAACACCCCGCCGCCCACGCCCTGGCGGCCCGCGGGATGCCCGCCCGCACGATCGACGGCTTTCTGCGCCCGCTGCTCGCCGCCCTGCTGTGCGACCCGGAGCTGACCACCTCCAGCCGGTGCGCCGACCTCGCGCTGCACTCCTTCGCGAGCGGCAGACTGTGCGTGCCGGAGGGCGGCGCCGAGGTGGTGCCGGAGCTGCTCGCCCGCGCGCTGCCGCCGGGCACCGTGCGCACCGGGGTCCGGGCCACCTCCGTCTCGACGACCTCGGTGACCACCGCCGAGCACGGCGAGTTCCGCTGCCGTGCGGTCCTGCTTGCCACGGACGCACGCGCGGCGGCCGAACTCCTGCCCGGTCTGCGCGTCCCGGACTTCCACCCGGTGACGGTGGTGCACCACACGACGGACGAACCGCCCGTCACCGGGGCCTCGTTGCTCCTCGACGCGGACCGCGGCGGCCCGGTCGCGCACACCGCGGTCGTCAGTGAGGTCGACCCGACCCGTGCGCCCGCGGGCCGGGCGCTGGTCTCGTCGACCGTCCTGGGCACTCCCCCGGAGGGCGTCGACACGGCCGTACGCATGCACCTGGCCCGGCTGTACGGCACCCCGACGCACCGCTGGGAGACCCTCGCCGTGCATCACACCCCCGAGGCCGTCCCGGCGATGCGCCCCCCGCACGACCTGCGCCGCCCGGTACGGCTCCTGGCGGGCCTGTATGTCTGCGGCGACCACCGCGACACCAGCACCGTCCAGGGCGCCCTGCACTCGGCCCACCGCGCCGCGTCGGCGATCCTGACGGACCTGGGCGCGGCGGGCTCGATGCACCGCGCGGACCCCCTGCCGGGCCTGCGCAAGGCGGCCTGAACGAACCGGACACAGCTCTTACCCGAGCGCGGCCACCTTGTCGCGGTAGCCGCGCACCGGGGCCGCGTCCTTGTACGGCTCCAGCCGGCGCTCGAAGTCGCGGACGTACTCGACGGCCCGTGCCGAGCGCATCTCCACCGCCTGTCCGGCCGCCTCCGCGCCCAGTGCGCAGGCCTGGTCGAGTTCGCCGAGGCCGAGGCGGGCGGTGGCGAGGACGACCCGACAGAACAGTCGGCTGCGGGCGTACAGGGGGGCGCGCAGTTGCAGCGAGCGCTCCGCGTGCTGGGCGGCGGCCCGGAACTGCTGCAGATCCCGGTGGCAGTGCCCGAACTCGTCGGCGAGCTGCGCCTCGTCGAAGAGGCGCGCCCAGTGGGGCACTTCGTCTCCGGGCCGGGCCGCCTCCAGGGCGCGCTCGGCTCGCACCAGCGCGCCCGTGCACGCCCGCACCTCCCCCAGTACGCCGTGCGCGCGGGCCTCGGCGGAGTGCAGCAGCGCCTGGACGACGGGCGGGGCGTTGGTCCCCACCCCCTGCTGGGCCACACGCGCGAGCTGGACGGCCTCCCGCCCGTGCGCGAGATAGACGGCCTGGCGGCTCATGGTGACCAGGACATAGGAGCCGTAGGCCCGGTCCCCGGCGGCCTGGGCGAGCCGCAGCGCCTGCACGAAGTAGCGCTGGGCGAGTCCGTGCGCGGCGATGTCGTACGACGTCCAGCCCGCGAGCCGGGTGAGATCGGCGGCGGCGGCGAACAGCCGGCGGCCGGTCTGCTCGCCGTAGGTGCCGCGCAGCATGGGCTCGCACTCGTGCTCCAGATAGCGCACCAGGGCCTGCCGCGCGTGGCCGCCGCCGTACTGGTCGTCGAGCGTGCGGAAGAGGTCGCCGACCGAGCGGAGCGCGGAGATGTCACCGGCGCCGACCTTCTGGCCGACGCCGCGCTCGCCCTGGCCGCGCGGGCGGGACGGCGTCGGCGCCGCCTGCTCCGGCAGGGACTTGGCGGCGGCGGGCCGGCCCTGTGCGGGCACCCGGGCGACGGCCTCGCGGGCCACCTTGTCGTCGGCCTTGCCGATCAGCCAGTCGCGGCTGGGCACGACGAGGCCGGCCGGGGTGAACGCGATCCTGCGCAGCTCGGCGTGGCTGCCGGAGTCCTTGCGCCACAGCCCGCTGACGATGTCGACGGCCTCGTCCGGGGTGGCCGCGAACTCCAGCCCGGCGTACACCGGCGCACAGGCGTCCAGACCGAGATCCTGGGCCGTGAGCCGGCGCCCGAGCCGGCGCGTGAAGACCTCGGCGATGAGCGCGGGTGTGGTGCCCCTGGGCTGCTGACCGCGCAGCCACCGGGTGACCGATGTCTTGTCGTATCTGAGATCCAGCCCGTGTTCCAGACCGAGCTGGTCCACGCGGCGGGCCAGACCCGCATTGGAGAACCCCGCTTCCGCGATGAGCGCGGCGAGCTGGCGGTTGGGAGTGCGCTGCGCGGGTCGTTCCGTCATCTGCGGTGCGGTCTCCTGCCTTCCGGGCCGGCGATGTGCCCGGATTGCCTGTGAGCAGCCCTTATGGCCTCATGAACGGCGCGAATGTAGCGGAGAGTGAGCGCCCGATCGCACGCTTCCCCACGCATTCATCCGATCGTGTGAGGATTGTCCGCAGGGCTGACGCGCCCGAGCCGGTCGTACAGTGACTTGGGCGCGTTACGTGCCTGACGCACACATCGCCGAGGGAGGCGCTTGCCGTGAGTGAGTTGCGGTTCGTCCGCATGGGGTTCGGGGCACAGGCCGTCGACTACCAGGAGGCCTGGGACGAGCAGCGCCGGGTGCACGCGGCCCGGTTCGCCGACGAACTCCCCGACACCGTCCTGCTCCTGGAGCACCCCCCGGTCTACACGGCGGGCCGGCGGACGGCGGACGACGAACGCCCGCTCGACGGCACCCCGGTCATCGACGTGGACCGCGGCGGCAAGATCACCTGGCACGGCCCGGGCCAGCTGGTCGGCTACCCGATCCAGAAGCTGCCACGCCCCGTGGACGTCGTCGCGCACGTCCGCCGCCTCGAAGAGGCCCTGATCCGCACGTGCGCGGAGTTCGGCCTGGAGACGACCCGGGTCGAGGGCCGCAGCGGCGTCTGGGTCCTCGGCGACCCGGTCGACCAGCGCCCGGCGCTCGGCGGACTCTCCCTCGACTTCGACCCGCGTCTGAGCGACGACGAGTTCGACCCCCGCCTCAACGGCCCGGAGTACGCCCCGTCCAACGCCGGCCAGCGCCGCGAGGACCGCAAGATCGCCGCGATCGGCATCCGCGTCGCCAAGGGCGTGACCATGCACGGCTTCGCGCTGAACGTGAACCCCGACAACCGCTGGTTCGACCGGATCATCCCGTGCGGCATCCGCGACGCGGGCGTCGCGTCCCTCGCGAACGAACTCGGCCGCGACGTGAGCATCGAGGAGGTCCTGCCGGTGGTCGAGCGCCACTTGAAGGACGTACTCGAGAACGCGGACCTCAGGCCGAGGGCGATCGAGAAGACACCGGCGGCAGAAAACACCGCGGCATAAATCGTTCCGACCGGGACTTGAGAACAAGGTCAGGCGAAAACAGCCCGTCCGGCATTTGAGGACGAGGTCGTTCAGGCCGAAGCGGGGGCCTGGGAGCGACAGCCCCCAGTCAAGGCCAACACCAACGCCGGGCCACCAAATCAACGGGCGTACCCTGGGTCACGCCGAAGAATCAATCGCTAGGGAGCCGGTCGTGTCCGCAGTCGCACCCGACGGACGCAAGATGCTGCGCCTGGAGGTCCGCAACAGCCAGACCCCCATCGAGCGCAAGCCCGAGTGGATCAAGACCCGGGCGAAAATGGGCCCCGAGTACACGAAGATGCAGAACCTCGTGAAGAGCGAGGGCCTGCACACGGTCTGCCAGGAAGCCGGCTGCCCGAACATCTACGAGTGCTGGGAGGACCGCGAGGCGACCTTCCTCATCGGCGGCGACCAGTGCACCCGGCGCTGCGACTTCTGCCAGATCGACACCGGCAGGCCCGAGGCGCTCGACCGCGACGAGCCGCGCCGCGTCGGCGAGTCCGTGGTCACGATGGACCTCAACTACGCCACGATCACCGGCGTCGCCCGCGACGACCTCGAGGACGGCGGCGCCTGGCTGTACGCGGAGACGGTCCGCCAGATCCACGCGCAGACCGCCGGCCGCGAGACGGGCCGTACGAAGGTCGAGCTCCTGGCCCCCGACTTCAACGCGGTCCCCGAGCAGCTCGAAGAGGTCTTCTCGGCCCGCCCCGAGGTCTTCGCGCACAACGTCGAAACCGTCCCCCGCATCTTCAAGCGCATCCGCCCCGGCTTCCGCTACGAGCGCTCCCTGAAGGTGATCACGGCCGCCCGCGACTACGGCCTGGTCACCAAGTCGAACCTGATCCTCGGCATGGGCGAGACCCGCGAGGAGGTCGTCGAGGCGCTCCAGCAGTTGCACGAGGCGGGCTGCGAGCTGGTCACCATCACGCAGTACCTGCGCCCGAGCGTCCGCCACCACCCGGTGGAGCGCTGGGTGAAGCCGCAGGAGTTCGTGGAGCTGAAGGAGGAGGCCGAGCGGATCGGTTTCTCCGGCGTGATGTCGGGCCCGCTGGTACGGTCCTCCTACCGTGCCGGGCGGCTGTACCGGATGGCCGTCGAACAGCGTCAGTCAGCTGCTCCGCAGCGGGGCGGCTCGATCGCCACCCAGGCCGTCTGACACTTCGTCACCTCTCTTGCCCCGTAGGGCGGGCAAGCCGACAAGACTGCGTGTGAATTCGCGCACAAGACACTACCCGCCAGTAGAGACCAGAAAGACGCGGCCCCGACCGTCCTCGCAGCTGAGGGCGTACGTCAGGGCCGCGTCAGCATTTCGGCCCCCCGCATAAAGGCTTCATTGGTGTTTGACCGGTCGGTCACGCCCTGGTAACACCAGTCAGTGACGCTGGACTCACGCCACGTTCACCCATTCCCGGAGCTGTACCGAGGGGGCCCACCACGATGCAGGCCGCGCCCGTTCGCGCCACCGCCATCCCGTCCTTCACCGACGCACTCCGTGCCGTCGAGTCGCTGTTGATGAGTGGCGGCCAGCGCACCGCCCGCCGCAACGCCTGGACCTCCGTCCTGGAGGACCGCCGCCGCGCCCATGACCGGGTCGAGGCGGAGCGCGTCCTGGAGCAGGCGTCCTCCTCCCGCTCCTGACGCCCCTTCCTCCGGGACACTGCCGTCGTCGGCGCTTCCGGGGCCACGTAGACTGCGTGGCATGGCGAGGAAGGACACGGCAGCGGACGCTGCGAATGCAGGGCGACTGAAACAGATCGCCCTGACCTACAAGATGACCCGCAAGGCCGACAAGAAGATCGGTCTTGTACTCGCGGCTGTCGGAATCGTCACCTTCGGTGTCTTCCTCGCGATCGGCTTCTTGATCGGTCACCCCATCTATCTCGGCATCTTCGGCCTTCTGCTCGCCTTCCTCGCGACGGCGATCGTGTTCGGCCGCCGGGCCGAACGGGCCGCCTTCGGGCAGATGGAGGGACAGCCGGGGGCCGCGGCCGCCGTGCTGGACAACATCGGCCGGGGCTGGAGTACGACGCCGGCGGTGGCCATGAACCGCAGCCAGGACGTGGTGCACCGGGCGGTCGGCAAGGCCGGCATCGTGCTGGTCGCCGAGGGCAACCCGAACCGGCTGAAGACCCTGCTGGCCGCCGAGAAGAGGAAGATGGCCCGCATCGTGGCGGACGTGCCGGTGCACGACGTGATCGTCGGCACGGGCGAGGGCCAGGTCGAGCTGAAGAAGCTGCGCACGACCCTGCTGAAGTTCCCGCGCGTCCTGACCGGCGCGCAGGTCACCACCACCAACGACCGGCTGCGCGCCATGGGCGACCTGATGAGCAACATGCCGCTGCCGAAGGGCCCGATGCCGAAGGGCATGCGGATGCCGAAGGGCGGCCCGAAGGGTCGCTAGTTCCCCGTACGAGAAAGGGGGCGCCCGGAGCCACGCGGCGGTAGCCGCATATTGGCAACGTCCGGGCGCCCCCTTCGTCGTAGAACTCGTGGGACCTCTAGGGCCTGTTGCGAAAGTCCCGTCGTCCGTCCGAAGGGCGGGCCCGGCGGCGTCAGGTGCGTGCTCTCGGCGTGCCGGGCGCAGGCCCTCGTACTGGACGTACTTGGGTCTGTGCCCGGTGCGGCGAGCGTGCGTGCATGGCGTCGCCGGGCAGACGGGACTTTCGCAACAGGCCCTAGATCCGCACCTCGACGGTCCGCGCCAGCCGGTCGTGCAGGCCGCGGCCGTCGCGGTCCCAGATCAGGGCCGGGATCGCGAGGCAGAGCAAGACCGTGCGCAGCAGGGCCCGGCCGGGGTTCACCCGGCCCGAGGCGAGTTCGACGACGCGCAGGCCGAAGAGGCGCTTACCGGGCGTGAAGCCGACCGTACCGACGGTGAGGACGCCGAGCACCAGGAAGATGAGCAGCGCCCAGTTGCCGGTCGACGGGCCGTAGCCGTCGGTGACGAGGCCGTATGCGATCAACACGCACAGCGCCCAGTCCACGGCCAGTGCCCCCAGCCGCCGTCCCGGGCGGGCGATCGAGCCGGGCCCCTCCTCCGGCAGACCCAGCTGCTCGCCCCGGTAGCCGAAATCGGCACCGGCGTCCTCCATGGCCGCGCGCGGCCCGGACAGCCACGATCCCATTGCTTGCCTGTTGTCCACCCGTCCAAGGTACTGCGCCCGTAAATGACCGGGGCACGGCGGGGTGTCCGGGGGCTACGGTGGAACCGAAGCCGGTTAACTTCAGCGAAACAAATGGGTCACGAGCGAGAAATCACGCGTCCCTAGGGTCGAGGTCGGCGTGTGCCACCGCACTGGCCGCACGAACGAACTACCACCCCGGCGAGGACGGTCGGGAGTAGGAGGAGCTGGATGTTCCAGAACGCCGACGAGGCCAAGAAGTTCATCGCGGACGAGGACGTCAAGTTCATCGATGTCCGCTTCTGCGACCTGCCGGGCGTGATGCAGCACTTCACGGTGCCCGTCGGTGCGTTCGACCCGGATGACGAGCTCGCCTTCGACGGGTCGTCGATCCGCGGCTTCCAGGCCATCCACGAGTCCGACATGGCGCTGCGCGCGGACCTGTCGACCGCTCGGGTCGACCCGTTCCGCCGCGACAAGACGCTGAACATCAACTTCTTCATCCACGACCCGATCACGGGCGAGCAGTACTCCCGTGACCCGCGCAACGTGGCCAAGAAGGCCGAGGCGTACCTGGCGTCGACCGGTATCGCGGACACCGCGTACTTCGGTCCCGAGGCCGAGTTCTACGTCTTCGACAGCGTCCGCTTCGCCACCACCGCGAACGAGTCCTTCTACCACGTCGACTCCGAGGCCGGCGCCTGGAACACCGGCGCACTCGAGGACAACCGTGGCTACAAGGTCCGCTACAAGGGCGGCTACTTCCCGGTCCCGCCGGTCGACCACTTCGCCGACCTGCGCGCCGAGATCTCCCTCGAGCTGGAGAAGAACGGCCTGAAGGTCGAGCGCCAGCACCACGAGGTGGGCACCGCCGGCCAGGCCGAGATCAACTACAAGTTCAACACGCTGCTCGCGGCCGCCGACGACCTGCAGCTCTTCAAGTACATCGTGAAGAACGTCGCCTGGCGCAATGGCAAGACGGCGACCTTCATGCCGAAGCCGATCTTCGGTGACAACGGCTCGGGCATGCACGTCCACCAGTCGCTGTGGCAGGGCGGCGTGCCGCTCTTCTACGACGAGCAGGGCTACGCCGGTCTGTCGGACACCGCCCGCTACTACATCGGCGGCATCCTCAAGCACGCCCCGTCGCTGCTGGCCTTCACCAACCCGACGGTGAACTCGTACCACCGCCTGGTGCCGGGATTCGAGGCGCCGGTCAACCTGGTGTACTCGCAGCGCAACCGCTCGGCCGCGATGCGTATCCCGATCACCGGCTCCAACCCGAAGGCCAAGCGCGTCGAGTTCCGCGCGCCCGACTCCTCCGGCAACCCGTACCTCGCCTTCTCGGCGCTGCTGCTCGCCGGCCTGGACGGCATCAAGAACAAGATCGAGCCGGCCGAGCCGATCGACAAGGACCTGTACGAGCTGGCTCCCGACGAACACGCGGGCGTCCCGCAGGTCCCGACCTCGCTCCCGGCCGTACTCGACTCCCTCGAGGCCGACCACGAGTTCCTGCTCGCCGGTGACGTCTTCACATCCGACCTGATCGAGACGTGGATCGACTTCAAGCGCACGAACGAGATCGCGCCGCTGCAGCTGCGTCCGCACCCGCACGAGTTCGAGCTCTACTTCGACGTGTGATATCGCCCCAGGTCAGAGCGGGTAACCGCTCCCCTGGACCGTCTGTGGGCCGTCGGCCGGCTCTCCCAGCACGGGAGAGCCGGCCTTCGGCTTTTCGGCTCCCGGTCTTCGGGGGCCGACTCAGGCTGCGTCACCCGGCCGCTCTTCGAAACGCCTGATCGATGGCCTTACGGGCTCGATCCTGGCTGTTCGCCAACAGGTGCGTGTAGGTGCGCAGGGTGAAGCCAGGGTCCGCGTGCCCCAGGTACCCGGCCAGGGCCTTCACGTTCTCCCCCGCGTCCAGCAGCACCGACGCGTAGTAGTGCCTCAGGGCGTGCATGCCGTGCTGCCGCGACTCTCTAAACCGCTCTCCCGGCGACCGCTCCGGGATCACGCCTGCCGAGACCAGGGCGGGCTTCCAGAGGTGCATGTTGAAGTAGTTCCGGTTCAGCGCCTTCCGCTCCCGTGAGTAGAACAGCAGCGTCGCGGTTACCGGTGGCCCGTCGGGCGTCTTCCACGGCAGAGTCACGTCGAGAGGCGGCCTGTGGGTGATGTGAGCTGCCAGCGCGTTCGACACGACATCGGGAAGCGGGACGTCGCGCAGCTTTGCCCCCTTGGGCGGGGCAAAGACCATGTGCGCGCCGACCAGCTTGACCTGCCGCACGACGTGTACCACTCCCCCGATGAAGTCCACCTCGTCGACTGCGAGCCCGAAGATCTCTCCCTGCCGCAGACCGCAGCCGGCCCCGATGTCAACCGTCGTGGCGTAAGCCGCGGGAAGTCCGTGGCGAACCGCCCTCACTCGTTCCCCGGTCCAGGGCTTGATCTTCCGGGGATCGAGTTTGGGAGCCCTGACAGAACCCACACGGCAGGGGTTCCGAGCGATGATGCCGTCGTCCACGGCAGCGCCGAAGACTGCTGAGACGTTCGCGAACACCGTCCGCTGGTACGACGCAGCCATCCCGGAGTCCTTGAGGGCGCGCGCCCAGGCACGGATGCGCGCGACCTGAAACGTGCTCATGGACCGCGAGCCCATGTACGGGAAGGCATGCAGTCGAAACCGCAGCTCCATGTTGATGATCGTGGAAGGGTCCGTGGTCTGGGATGCCAGCCACTGAGCGGCGAAGTCCCTGAACGTGACTTTCCCTGCTGCCGGGTCGACTTACTGCCCTCGCGCCAGGTCGGCCGCGGTCTGCGTCAGCCACGTCTCCGCCAACCGCTTTTGCTTGTCCGGGAAGGACTTGCTGCGCTCGGTACCGTCCGGAGCCACGTAGCGGGGCGCGGTAGCGCATGCCCGCGCCGTAAGGCGTGGGCCCTAGCAGGGCCCACGCGGTACGCGGGATGGTTACCTACCGCCTAACCACCAAAGGAACCGTCCGCCCTGGCTTTTTGGCCGGGGACGATCCGGTGCCACCAACGGCATACCCGCTGCCGCCGGTCTGGCCGGTCTCGCCGGGTCCGCCTGCGCCGCCGACTCCAGGAGCAGGGACGCCTCCACCCCCACCAGCCCGGCCCTCGCTGCCGATGCCGGCACCTCGGGGCAGGGCGATGGTGCCGTCGGCGACACCGCCGCCGCTAAGCCTCGATCCACCGACGTGGTCTGAAGGTGATCTTCTGACGGGTCTGTGAGCCTGTTTCGGGTGGGCGGTGTGGGCGGTGTGGGCGCCTCGGCATTCCCTCAGTGATCACTACTGCGTGAGGCAGCTCACACTCCTCCTTATACGGTCATATGAAGCAAATATGAAGCACACCAATGCGTCATACGGCGCATGCCTGAAGGCTGCTCGCCGTCGCACGATTCTTGGTCATGAATACGAGATTGATCCTCGCGCGGTGACCGAGCCGGTGGGATCGCGGCCGGTAGCCGATCTGGTGGGGCGCAGGGCCGAGTGGGAACTGGTCAAGTCACTGCTCGAGGGGGATGGCCGGGTTGGCCCGGGTCTGTTGCTGCGCGGCGATCCGGGGGTGGGTAAGAGCGCGCTGCTGGATGCGGCCGCGGCGCGGGCCGCAGCCGTTGGCATGCGAGTACTGCGGGCCTCCGGCGTGGAGTTCGAGGCCGAGTGGAACTTCTCGGCGCTGCACCAGATGCTCTACCCGCTGCGCGAGCATGTCGACCGGCTCGCCGGCCGCCACCGCGACGCCCTCCTGCAGGTCCTCGACCTCGCGGCGGAACCCTCGCCGGACCCGCTGGTCGCCTCGACGGCGCTGCTCGCCCTGCTCGGCGACGTCGCAGCCGAACGTCCGCTGCTGATGATCGCCGACGACGTGCAGTGGATCGACCGCGCCAGCGCGACCGCGCTGGGGTTCGCCGCCCGCCGCATCGCCGATCACCCCATGGTCTTCCTGGCCGCCAGCCGCACCGGGGCGGACGGCTTCGTCCGCCACATCCGGCTGCCCGAATACGTGGTCGGACCGCTGGCCGAGAAGCCGGCGGCCAAGCTGCTGGACACCTGGTGGCCGGGGCT